>NZ_JARESU010000140.1:0-19890 GCF_046027075.1 Paraburkholderia sp. RL18-085-BIA-A
GTTGCTTCTATGTTTGAATCCATACATTGAGTTATAGTACGCATACATTCGATATTAGATGCGTACAAACTGTAACCGGGCAATTTTCGGGATTTTCAAGCCAAATCGGCATCGCAACTGGCGATACGACGAGGGCAGCCGGTTCGTCCAGACATGGGAAAGATAGGCAATGACTGAGCGTTTCGTGATTTCGGCCAATCGGTTGCGTGATGGAGCCGTCGTCTGGCTCGATGCCCGGTATAGTTGGGTGGAAAGCTTGGAGGATGCGTGTGCGTTCGATGAGGCCCAGGTTGAGGCAGCGAAAGCAGCAGCGGGGCAGGTCGATGCGCTGAACTACATCGTCGCGCCGACGCCACGTGCGGCGCACTTGGTCGACGGGCGGCCTGAGCCGGTCGACTTTCGAGAATTAATCCGTTCGCGAGGTCCCTCGGTGAGAACGGATCTCGGCAAGCAGGCATCCGATTTGGGGCGGCGTCCGCCGCGTCGGACGCCGCCTCTCGTTCCGGTCGATGCGAGTCATGCAGGGATATACCGATATGATCACTCCGAGCGCGAATTCCTGAAAGATCGCGCAGCCCATTTCGGCCAGCAGGTTGAGCGCCGCCTATCGGGTGAACTCGATGAGGAGGAGTTCAAGGTCTATAGGTTGATGAATGGTCTGTATCTTCAGTTGCATGGCTACATGCTCAGGGTGGCGGTGCCTTATGGCACGCTGAGCGGTATTCAAATGCGTCAACTCGCCTACATTGCGCGGACGTACGACAAGGGATACGGACACTTCACTACCCGCCAGAATCTGCAGTTCAACTGGCCGCGTCTTGACGATACGCCGGAAATTCTGTCTGTTTTGGCCGACGCCGATCTGCACTGTATTCAGACGAGTGGAAACTGCGTGCGGAACGTAACGACAGACCATTTTGCCGGGGCTGCCGCCGATGAAGTTATAGACCCACGAGTTCACGCTGAGATCCTGCGGCAGTGGTCGACAGACCACCCAGAATTCACTTACTTGCCACGCAAATTCAAGATCGCTATCACGGGTAGCCCGGTCGATCGGGCTGCCGTGAGATTTCACGATATCGGAATCCTTGCGCGTAAGAATGACAAGGGTGAAACCGGGTTTCAGGTATACGCGGGGGGCGGGTTAGGTCGAACTCCGATCGTCGGTACGAAGGTGCGTGATTGGCTCCCCGAGCGTGATCTGCTCAGATATGTCGAAGCTATCCTTCGCGTCTATAACGCGTTGGGTAGGCGTGACAACATCTACAAGGCCCGAATCAAGATTCTCGTTCGTGAATTGAAGCCCGGGAAGTTCATTGAGATGATCGAAGAGGAGTTCGCGGGGCTGCCAACCGATCGGCAGTATGTCGAGCCGGAAATTGTACGGGCCATCCAGGCTCGATTCGTCACGCCGAATTTCGAGAGATTGTCGCCTGACTCGTCGGAGTTCAGTGCAGCATTGAACCAAGACAAGGCCTTTGGCCATTGGGTCCGCAGTAACACCCATCCGCACAAGATGCCGGGCTACATCAGTGCGGTCGTTTCCTTGAAACCGCCCGGTGGTATTCCAGGCGACATCAGTGCCGAGGAGATGGAGACCATTGCCGAATTGGCGGAAGCTTATTCGCTCAACGAGGTTCATGTGTCTCATGAGCAGAACCTGGTGCTGCCGCACGTGAAGCTAAGCCAACTGTACGAAGTGTGGCGAGCGCTTGGGGCGGCAGGCCTGGCCACGCCGAATATCAATCTGATCTCGGATTCCATCGCGTGTCCTGGTCTCGATTATTGCAGCCTGGCGATGGCGAGGTCGGTTCCTGTCGCCCAACGTATCGCATTGCGCTTCAACGAGGACAAGCAGCGCGATATCGGTGAACTGAAGCTGAACGTCTCAGGTTGCATCAACGCCTGCGCGCACCACCATATCGCACATATCGGGATTCTGGGCGTGGACAAAGGCGGCGAGGAGCACTACCAGATTACGCTGGGCGGTAGTGGGGATGAAAAAGCAGCCGTAGGAAAGATTCTAGGGCCGTCCGTCTCTTATGACGATGTACCTGCCGTAATAGAGTCCATCGTGGACGTGTACCTCAAGCAACGGGAAGACGGTGAACGCTTTATCGACACATACCGCCGCCTAGGCATCGATATTTTTAAGGAGGCCATCCGTGATTTTGATTGATAGAAGCGGTGCTGTCACCGAGGATCCCTGGGATTATCCTCGAGAGGGACGGGACCTTCTGCATTCACAACACACCAACTCTGAACGGATTGTGGTCCGTTTGGAACAGTGGGGAGAATTTGAATCGAGGTTCGGCGCTAGCGCGTCCGGAATATGGGTGTTCGCCGAACAGGACGCAGGCAGTCTGGTTCCACTGCTTGACCACGTGGAACTCATCGTAGTCGAATTCCGCGCGTCCCGCGACGGCCGTGGATTCACGCTCGCCCGCATGCTCAGGGAGCGCCACCACTTCGAGGGCGATATTCGAGCCGCAGGGCCGTTGCTCCCAGACCAGTTCGCCGTCCTTCTGCAGTGCGGTTATACAAGTTTGCTGGCCTCGTCGCGTGTCCCCCTAATCCGTTGGCGCGATGCTGCTGTTTCACTTGATAAGGTGAAAACGAAGCCACGGACGTTTTTGGATCGTCTGTCTCGCCAGGGGGGCGGCGAGCATTGACCGTAAGCGTCCTGGTGATCGCACACATTCAGTCTGGATTGATGGTGTCTATCGGCATCCGGAATCAAGCGATCGCCTTCCGATTACAGCCCGATGCGTAGTAGTGGTTTCTCGCAATGAACGGACACCGTGGCGAGGGCCGCTTTTTTACTTCAGGCTACTACGTGGCATCTAAACAGTCAGCGTAGCCGTAGGCTTTGGAACTGATGGATTTTCGCGAAGAGCCTCGACCGATAACTGAAACAAGAGCACTTATCATGTCAATTGACTTTCTGTCGCTGGCAGTTAGCGACGTGCAAGAGCTTGCCCCTTACGTTCCGGGGAAGCCGATGGAACGGGAGACGGGATTGGCCGCGGGAGAAATCATCAAGCTGGCTAGCAATGAGACGCCGTTGGCTGTCAATCCACGGATTATCTCAGCGATTGAAAGGGAACTCGAAAACATCACCCGTTATCCGGATGGGAATGGTTTTCGGCTTAAGAAAAAGATTAGCGATCGTCTTGGCTTGGCACCCGACGGTATCACGCTCGGTAATGGCTCCAATGACCTTCTCATCATGATTGCGCAAGCCTTCCTCACAAAAGGCCGGAATGCGGTTTTCGGTCAACATTCGTTCGCGGTATATGCCTCGGCGACAGCTTCCACCGGTGCCGAACGGCGCGAGATTCCTGGCAAGGATGGGGGCAATGATCTGGATCGGATGCTGCTGGCCATCGATGGCGACACGCGAATCGTGTTCGTGGCCAATCCGAATAATCCTACGGGCACCAGGTTCGACCGTGACGCACTCGTACGATTTCTTGAGCGGGTTCCGGCTCAAACGCTGGTCGTCCTGGACGAGGCATACATTGAGTATGCGGACGATCCATCGTTGCCGAATGGTCTGGACTATGTGGCCTCGCACCCGAACCTCATCGTTTGCAGGAGTCTGTGCATGGCATATGGGCCTGCAGGTCTGCGCGTCGGATACTGCGCGTCTTCACCGCAGATCGCGGACATCTTGAACCGGGTGCGGCAACCCTTCAATGTCAACAGTCTGGCACTGGCGGGTGCCTGCGCGGCAATTGACGACGAGAAGTACCTCGAGTTAGGGCGCGAGGTGAACAGGCAGGGGCGCAAGCAATTGCAGTGCGGTTTCACTGAACTTGGCCTGAACTGGATACCTTCTCGGACCAACTTCGTTTCGGTCGATCTGGGGCGCCCGGCCGCGCCAATCTACGAGGCCTTGTTACAGAAGGGGGTGATCGTGCGACCGCTCGCGGGCTATGGCATGCCTGATCGTCTTCGGATATCGGTCGGAACGCAGTTCGAGAACGCGCGCTTCCTCAAGGTGTTGAGCGCGATCCTGAACGAGGGAGTACAAGAATGATGGCGACGGTGTCACGTGACTTGTTTGACCGTGTAATGGTGCCAAACTATTCGCCAATGGGTACGGTGCCGGTGCATGGCTCAGGCTCCCGGATTTGGGATCAGAATGGTAAAGAGTACATCGACCTGTCGGGCGGAATTGCGGTGAACGCCCTCGGTCATTGCCATCCTATTCTGGTCCAGGCTCTTGTCGATCAGGCGCAGAAGTTGTGGCATGTCTCCAACGTTTATACAAATGAGCCAGCCTTGCGCCTCGCTAGCGAACTGACCCGGCGTACGTTTGCCGACCGCGTCTTCTTCGCTAACTCGGGGGCAGAGGCTAACGAGGCCGCATTTAAGTTGGCGCGCCGATTTGGAATCAACACAGGCGGTGATGCCAAGTACGAAATCATCGCGGCTAACAACAGCTTTCACGGGCGCAGTCTGTTCACTGTAAGTGTGGCCGGTCAGCGCAAATATTCAGAAGGGTTCGGTCCTGCCATCGGTGGTATCCGGCACGTAACCTTTAACGATGAGGTCGAACTGGAGGCTGCCGTTTCCAACGCCACCTGCGCGGTGGTGCTTGAGCCCATTCTTGGTGAAAGCGGTGTACTTCCAGCCACGCTGTCCTATCTGCAACGGGCGCGGGAGCTGTGCGACAAGCATGGTGCACTGCTAATTTTCGACGAAGTGCAGACTGGCATGGGACGTTTGGGCTCGCTGTTCGCCTATGAATATTACGGTGTCGTCCCCGATGTAATGACCATCGCCAAGGCGATCGGCGGTGGTTTCCCACTGGCGGCGATGCTGGCGACGGACGATGCCGCTCGGCATCTGTCGGTAGGGACGCACGGGAGTACCTTCGGCGGAAATCCGTTGGCGTGTGCGGTAGGCGAAGCGGCGTTGCACTACATCAGCCAGCCAGATGTTCTTCAAGGTGTTACGTCCAGGCACACGTACCTGGTGTCAGCCTTGTGTGAACTGGGCAAGCGACATGGGCTGTTTGAGGGCGTCCGTGGCATTGGGCTGTTGCTCGGCTGCGTCCTGACTGAGCCTTGGCAAGGGAGGGCACGTGAGCTCGTTGACATGTTTCTGAGCCACGGTGTCATGGTGTTACAGGCCGGACCGGACGTTATTCGTCTGGCACCCAGCCTGGTGATCGAACAAGGCGAACTCGATGAGGGACTTGCCCGCCTGGACGCTGCCGCGATGCAGCTTAGCCATGTCCAGCAAAGCACCTCTGAAAATGTGGAGATATAAAATGAATACAACGAAGGAGTTTCTGACGATTCGGGGCAGTCTTGTTGCCCTGGTGACCCCCATGTTCGCCGACGGCGCGATTGACTGGGACACGTACCGGCAGCTCATCGACTGGCACGCTAGCAAGGGAACCGATGGATTGGTCATCATGGGTTCGACGGGCGAGACGCCCACGATCCCACCGAAAGACCATATCGAACTGATCAGGTTAGCCGTGCAGCATGCCGCTGGCCGTATTCCGGTCATCGGTGGCACCGGTGCCAATTCGACCAGTGAAGCCATCGAACTGACGGCAGCCGCACAGGAGGCCGGCGTGGCGGCGTGTCTGTCGGTGGTTCCGTACTACAACAAGCCCACGCAAGAAGGTCTATACCAGCATTTTCGAGCGGTAACAGAGAATTGCGACGTGCCGACTATTGTTTACGACGTGCCGAGTCGGACCATCACGCGCATGACGGTGGATACAATTGTCGCACTTGCGGAATTGCCAGGTGTGGTAGGCCTCAAGGACGCGACCGGTGATCTGGCGCGTGCGAATGAATTGTTTGCGCGCCTGCCCCGAGGTTTCTCGGTATTTAGCGGCGACGACGGCAGTGCGGCCGCACTCATCCTCATGGGCGGTCACGGCAACATATCCGTCACGGCAAACATTCTGCCCGATGTGATGCACAACCTTTGTCATGCCGCTCTGGGAGGCGACCTGGGAACAGTTCGGAGGTTGAGTTATCAGCTTGCTGCACTCAACCAGGCGCTCTTCGTGGAGTCTAATCCGATTCCCGTCAAGTGGGCGATGACCCGAATGGGGTTGATCCGGGAAGGGATACGCCTTCCCTTGACGCCGCTCTCGCAATCCCAGACGAAAACCGTTGAGTCTGCAATGCGCGACGCAGGTATCGAATTGTCCTCGCGCCATGGCGACGCGTAGCGAATCCCAGACGCCGATACCGAATTTCGTTAGTAGCGAGCGCTAGTCGAAAGAGGACAGTCAACGCCAACGACCGGGAGCGCTAGATGTTGTTGTAGCTCCCGGCTCGCAACGTTTGTTTTCTTCCACGCGTACATCATCCGTACGGAGCTGCTGCATGCCGGGCCTGTCATCGTATATGGGCGCAGGTTTTTCGGTGGAGACCTCAGCCGGAAATCTGTCCCAGATTCATCAACTCGGGCAGAGTGCGCCGGGAACGCAAGTTAATATTGCGTTTCTCGGTAGCGAAAGCTTTGAGCAACGTCTCCACGCTGTGGCGACGATTGCCGATAGCGGCTTGGAGCCTGTTCTCATTCTCTCTGCCCGCAGGATTCAGTCGGCCGAGGTGTTGGAGTCCTTCCTGATACGAGCCAACGGTCTAACACGGGTCAAAACAGTATTTCTGGTCGGAGGCGACCCCATCTCGCCGCAGGGCCCATTTGTAGATTCGTTGGCGCTGATACATAGTCCCATCCTAGGTCGGTGCGTGCCCGAGAAGGTGGTCATTGCCGGCTATCCGGAGGGGCACCCTCGTATCCGGGATGACATGCTATGGGAGTGCCTGCAGCACAAGGTCGCCCATCTGGAATCGAAGGGGCTCGCCGTCGAAATCACGACCCAATTGGCTTTTGACGCGGAGGCGGTCGTGGCATGGATCGAAAGGGTTCGGTGCTTGGGCATTCAGTCATTGATCCGCATAGGCGTTCCTGCGCCGGCAACCACGGTCGACCTGATGCAGTTCGCGGCTCAATGTCGAGTTACTACATCCTTGGTATCTCTGCAGAAACACGGTTGGCCGACGCGCTCGATGCCGGAACGCGCCAGTCCGGAAAATTTTCTGGTCAATCTGCAGAGGGGCCTTGACCGTCGATCGCTCGGCAACATCGCATTACACATTTTTCCGTTGGGCGACCTGCCCCTTGCTGTCCAATGGTTCCAAACCTTCTATGGAAAGTCAGCCGCTCGCAGCGCAGTGACATAGTGCCGAGGAAACGATATTCCTGTAGGGGGCGGGGCTATCGCTTTCGCATGTGAGCAGCGGATCTGCGATCGATCTGGTGAGTCCGGGAGGACCTACGCGGTTCTGGCTGATCGCGGCAGCTTGCGCGATGTGGTCACAACATGCGCGGGCGAACTTCGGGCGAACAGGGTGGACGAGCCGGAAGCTCGCGAGCACGAATTCGATCTGCTCGGAGGCGCCCTCGTCGAGCAGCCTCATCGCTGCATCGCATTCGGCGCAGACCACAGGTGAGGCGGGCAGATGTGTCCTGCTCCCCCGAGCCAGGTGCCCTGGTAACGTTTGCGGTGGATCTGCTCTGGCGCTGCCGGAGCGTTTTCGGGATCACTACTGGAGCGGCGCAGTCGTCGGCCTGCAGATCTTCTGGGTGCGATTCCAAGTGTGAAGGAAGGTCCTCCGCCGTCGCAGCGAAGCGCGACGGATATCCGGTCGATTTAAGCATCGCATCGAAGATGGTCAGCCGCCGGCGACCAGATTGTATTTCGCCGCAATGATGACGGAGCTTGTTGCGCTATCTGATCAAATTACCAGAACGTCGCGATGAGCGCGTCAAGTGGATCTACATTCTAGATGACCACCTCGGTGCGCTCTGCTGGCTTACTTGCCAACAACGCTGCAAGGTTTCTGAGCGCTGTTGAAAGCTGGTTGCGATCTCGACCGCCACCAAGTGAAACGCGGATAGCACTGGGAGGTTTGCCCGGGCCAAGATAGAACGCGTCTGGTGGAGTAACCGCAAGGCCGTCGGCGCGCGCGGCCCGTGCGAGGTCGCGTGCTTCCCAATGATTGGGTAAAGAATGCCAGATATGAATTCCTTGGCGGCGCGTCGAACGTTCCGGGTTAGGGAAGATGTGAGCTGCCAATTGCTGACGTGCACGAGTTTCGGCCTGAACGCCTGCGAGCAGGGCTTGAGCGGATCCGTCCTGAATCCAGAGGGTAACGAGCGCCGTAGCCAACGGCATAGCCATGAGTGCAAATGAACGCATCGCGGAGAGGAAGCGGTCTTCTATCGCAGCATCAGGTAGAACGACAAACGCCGTGCGCAGACCGGGTGACAAGCACTTGGAAAGAGTCGAAATGTAGAAAACCCTGTCCGGTGCTAGAGTTGCCAAAGGCGCGGGAGCGTTGTCTGCGAACAACCAGTAAGGATCGTCCTCGATGATTGTCGCGTCTGCGCGAGCCGCCGCCTCAACAATATCCCGCCTTCGATCACTGGGGATTGTGCGTGCGGAGGGGTTTTGTAACGTTGGGTTGATATAGACCAGTCGTGCTCCGTACTCGCGACAGGCGCGTTCGAGTGCATCGGGCAGCATGCCAGCTTCATCTCCAGAGACTGGCTCTATACGGCGTCCCAGTTGTTGGACTGCTGTGCGCAGGCCGGGGTAAACGAGTGACTCCGCGAGAACTGTATCACCGGGTTGAGTCAGTGTGAGAATGGCAGCGGCAAGCGCCGCCTGTGCTCCTGGGCAGATCACTATCCTTGATGTTTCGACTGACTCGAACATCGGCGAGAGCCATTGAGCCGCGGCCAACCGATCGGTTGGGCTTCCGCCACCTATGTGATACGTCATCAATAGATTGACATCGGAACGCGTCGCCAGGTGCGATAACCCCTGCTTAAGGAGCGTTGACAGATCCACCTGTGCTGGAGCCGGAGGGATGTTCATGCTCAGGTCGACCCATTGCGTCAGCTCCCCCGGCGGTGCGCTCACGTACGTACCGCGGTGGCCGTACGCTTCCAATAGGCGGCGTAGACGTGCTTCATCATAACCACGTGTAACAGTAGTCAGGTCGACGCCGAGGGCCTCCGCCAGGAGTCGCTGCGGAGGAAGTCGATCGCCTGGATGGAGCGTTCCTTCCGAGATCGCTTGCTCTAACAGGTCTGCGATTTGTAGGTATCGGGGGCCGCCGTCGGGCGACAACGGCGTAACCCAATCCATTGCTTTGTTAACAGGAGGTTTCTTCCGTTTGAGAACCATATTTCAACGCAGCGTGCAGTGTGACAAGTCGATAGTATTGCCTGATGTTCCAAATAAATCCATACATGTTTGACGTGTATGATTCGAGCCTTAAAGGCAAAGAGGCGGTAGAGCAACTGGATGAACAGCCGGCCCCGCGCGACTCACGCCTTCCATTCGCCATTCGAGGTCTTCGCCGCCACCCTTGCTTCGGCAAATCAACCTCAAAGCTCTAAACATTAAACTCGCTGTTGCGCTTCAATCTTGAAACCGCCCTTTCACCCCGGCGGCAAAGCTCTATGCGCACCGCTACGGCGACGCGCTGGTCGTAGGCTTGTTGACGACGTTAGGCGACGCCTACTCGCATCCGAATCACTACGGCATCCCTCTTGCCGACGCGGACGTAACGGGTGTGATGTCGGGGCTGCTGACGCTGGGTACCTCATATCTGTTCGAAGACCGCGCCCGGCGCTTTCGGGCGGCATGGTCGCGGATTTTCGGATAGCCGATCCGCTGACGGTCTGAAGCATCTTCGCCGGACCGCGTGGACGACCTGCAAGAAGCTCGCCTATTTTCTATTTTGTTACCCATAGCCGCTGGGGAACCCGCTCGTTGCTTTTATGTGCTCCAGCGTCAGGGCGGGGCCACCTACGGTCGTTGGCCTGCACTCGTGCCCGGACATTTGAATGTCGGCTTCGTCGCGGTAACAGACCTTTGCGTGCCAATTGAGCGTGAGCACGGAAGTTGATGTTGGTCCGGCGTGTGTTCTGGCTCACCACGCGCAAGACCGGGATGTCCGCGCGGATCGCAACCGCACAGGAGGGCGTCGCGCTGCGTGGCAATCACAATGAAACATCTGGATGGACCGGCAGCGTGAATTGAAAAACGGCGCCGCAGGGCACGTTCGCGCCTGCCCACAATCGTCCGCCGTGTGCTTCGATGATCGAACGGCAGATCGACAGCCCCATCCCCAAACCGGTGGGCTTCGTGGTGTGGAAGGGCGCGAAAAGGAGCTCGGCGCGGTCCAGAGCAAAGCCCGGACCCGAATCGCGCACCGCCACGAGCACGTAACCACCGTCGGCATTCCCGGTGCTGACCAGCAGTTCCCGCATGCCATCGCTGACGCCGCTCATTGCCTCGATCGCGTTGATGACCAGATTGAGGAGGACTTGTTGCAGTTGGACGCGGTCTCCCTCGACGAATTGCAGGCCGTCCGCGAGTTGCGTCTGCACCGAGGTGCCGTGCTTGATGGCTTCGCCACGGATGAGCTCGATCACCTGACGGATTGCCTCGTTGATATCGACCTGTTCCTTCCTTGGCGGCGCCTTCTTGATCAGTGCACGGATGCGCTCGATCACCTCCGCCGCTCGATTACCCTCGTTGACGATATGGCGGAGCGCCTGCTGGACCTCTTTCAAGTCGGGAGGCTGTGCGCTCAGCCACCGCAGCGCTGCCTGGGCGCTGATGACTGCCGCGGCGATCGGCTGGTTGACCTCATGCGCGACGGAGGCCGCGAGCTGGCCCATTGTGGCGAAGCGGTTTGCATGCTCCAACTCGGTTTGTACCTCGCGGTAGCGCCGCTCGGTCTCTCGGGCTCCTGCCTCCACCTGCTTGCGCTCGGTCAGATCGAGGACGAACGCGACACCGCAGGCTCGTTGTTCGTCGAATGCGGCAAGCCCGATCAGCACGGGCACGCGGCTGCCGTCCTTGCGAAAGTACTCCATTTCAAATGGCTGGACGGTCCCCAACAAGCCTAGCTCTGCTGCGGTCCGTGCATCGGCGTCGCGCCATTCCGGGGGCGTCAGTTCCGTTCGGTCCACGCGACCCGAGGCGAGGTCCTCCCGGTCATATCCCACTAGGCGCAGAAAAGCCTCATTGGCCTCGATGATCCGACCTTCGAGTTCCCAGATGAAAATCCCGATGATGTTGGCCTCGACGAGACGTCGGACCTTGGCTTCACGTTCGCCCAAATCATGGATTAGACGGGCATTCTCCAGCGCTATCGCCGCCTGGGAGGCGAGCAACTTCAGGGCTGCGATGCGGGCCGGCACGAATACACCGGGAGCCCGGTTGTTCTCGAGGTACAGCGCTCCAATTAGCTTGGCCTGGGTGATCAACGGCTCGCAAAGAATGGAGCGCGCCTGCCGCTCACGTATGTAGGGGGCCGCCGAAAACCGGCTTTCGGCCGCGGCATCATCGAGGGTCACGCGCTCCTGGGTACGGACAACCTGGTGCAGAACCGACTGCGGCAGGTCCTCGGCAGTCACGGGTGCATCGTGCAGCTGCACAGTGACCGTATCGCCGCGGATCGTGGCTTCCGCTCTTATCCGCTGCTCAACCCCGCGCCGAAGAATCAGCAGACCTCGCTCGGCGCCCGCGTGCTCGATGGCGCTGCGCATGAGCGCGTCGATCTGTCTTTCAAGCACAATCTCGCATTCGAGCATCGGGCTAAACTGCGACTGCCATCCTTCTCTGCGCAGATTGATGATCAAATACTTGGCCACGTCCAACGCAAGCTTGCGGCCGAAGTCCTCTTCGATCATGACGAGAGAAAGATCGATGCCCGCCATTACACCGGCCGTCGTGTAGATGCGGCCATCCTTCACATAAATGTTGTCGGGCTCGATTCGCGCTTTCGGAAATGTCGCGGCGAGGCGCGGCACATCCATCCAGTGAGTTGTGACCACCCGGTTATCGATCAATCCCGCAGACCCGAGCGCGAAGACGCCGTTGCAGATCGACGAGACGCGACGGGCGCGCCTGTATTGTTGCTCAAGCCACGCACCGAGTGCCGGATTGTCGTAGGCGTCAAAAATTCCGTGTCCGCCTGCCACGATTACCGTATCGAAGTCGGGACCATGATCCGCAATCGTACAGTCAGGCACCACCTCAAGCCCGCTCGAGGAAACGACAGTGCCGCCCGTCGTGCCAACGGTAAGCATCTCGTAACCGCACTCGCCGCGGCTCAAGACGCCCACTTCGGCAAACGCATCCTTGGGCCCGGCAATATCGAGCAACTGAAAGCCGGGGAACACGACCATGCCTACCTTGATCTGCCTCATAACGATTACATGCCCCAGTAATCGGTCGCCGGGCGCACCAACGCCGCATTGATAATACAATGCGATGCCGAAGGCCCGGTGTGCCGCGCTTCTTCACACCAGGGCCCTCGTCCCGACGGTTGAAGACGCCTGTAGTGATGAGGTCGCTGCGGGTGTCAATTTAGCGGTTCATGCGCCCGATTTCCTCCGGCGCCACCTTCGCGAGGATGCCGGCGACCAGCTCAGGGGGACGAGGCGACTGACGCCCGCGCCGCAGCAATCCTCCCACAAAGACATGGAAACTCGTATCCCGAGCGCGCCGAGCGGAGAAGACGGGTTCAATTTCAGGCCTCCACCATCAAGCCGGTTGTCAACATCGGGGTGGAAAAACAAGTTTGTCCCTCGGCTGGCTAAGCCGCAAGAAACAAGTTTGCCACACCCGCCTGGTAGACTAATTTCCAATACCATCCGACAGTCGTTGGTCGACGTTAGCACGCAGACATTTGAATGGCGGCGGCAGCGACATTCTGAGTTCGGCATCGGACCGGATTCGGCCAACAGAAGCGGACCTTCGAGTCTCGGGTCCAATTCCACGCTGGATCGATCGCTCTTCGGCACTTTATGGTGGAAGTCCTCAACAAAGCTACAGGCATGAAGGTCAGCCCGTCACAATTCAGTCCACCTAGCCGCGACGGGCACGAAGGACTCGACCGTCCGACTCACAGTACTTTTTCCATCGCAAAAGAGGAACTGTCGAGGCGCACCGGCGCCGGCGTTTCCTGGAATGCCCGTGTCCTCAAAATGTCCTCAAAACCCACACCCTCATTTTGCCGGTCGTTAGCCGATTCCTCCAGAAAGGCGGGCTGATTCGGGCAGCGATTTCAATCGCAGCATTGCCAGCACGCCCAAAGCGGGCCCCGGAGCCAAAAACGCAAATGCCCATCGCCACCCGAAGGCACCTGCGAGCAACGGGATGAGCCAGATCGTTGCGACCGTGAGGATGAAGCCGATGGCAAGCTGCAGTGTCAGGGCTGTTCCTACATACGATTGGTCCGCAAGCTCTGTCACCATCGCAGAAAACTGCGCCGAGTCCGCGACCACCGTGAAGCCCCACACCAGGCCCACAAAGAGAAGCAGCCACGTGGACGAGTCGAACAGCAACCCGATGAGCACGCAGCAACTCCCGGAAATAGCCATCATGAGCGCGGTCGTCCTGGTTCTGCCCCACCGGTCTCCGAGTATGCCACCGACCCAACAGCCCAACCCGCCGGCGGCGATAACTGCGAATGTCGCGTAGGCCGCGGCCGGGCCTGCTCCGATTCCCCTGGCAGCCAGTGCTTCCGAGAAGAACACCAAAAACCATGCATACATCGCAAACAATTCCCACATGTGGCCGAAGTAGCCAAACGAAGCGAGCCTGACCCCCCGATTCGCGAATACGCGCCACACCTGCGTGGGATCGAACCTCGCCTTGGGGAAGGGGAAAGGGCCTTCCTTCACCGCGAACACTGTGATTAGGCCTCCAGCGAGGGTCAGCACGCAGGTTACGTAGATGACCACCCGCCAGTTCAGTCCACCGAGTCCGTTGATGAGATGGGGCATTGCTTGTCCGACGACTATCGCCCCAACGAGAATCCCGAGTGCAATACCGCGGCCCTTGCGGAACCACGTGCACATCAGCTTGAGCGCCGGCGGGTAGACGCCAGCGAGGAAAAAACCTGTTGCGAAACGCAATGCGATTCCGACGCCTGCTCCGCTTGCGACCTCCAGCAGTCCGTTCGCGGTGGCAGCGCCGACCGCTCCGCCCAGGATCACATGCTTCGGCGGCACGACATCGGAGATGTTCAGCAGGCTCGAGGCCAGTGCCCCGCACACAAAACCGAGTTGAACCGCGATGGTTAGCCACGCGGCCGCACTTACGGAGAGCGCCCATTCCGCGCGCAATTGAGGAATCACCGCGGCGGCCGAGAACCACGGTGTCATGGACAGGACGAGCGTGACGGCGAGCACCGCCAGTGCACGCCATCGATCGGGATTCTGCTCTTGGACAACGTCCCCGCTCATTCTCGTACTCCACGCACAAACATTGAATCGGCACCGGCCCGGCTGCGCAGGTGTTTTAACCGGTGCTCATCCACCGTCTACAATCGGCCGCGTGCGTGAACCAGGGCCGCTGCATGCCGGCCGAGTATTACCTGATACTACGTCTATCGACAGACTGGACGCGCTGTCGAATTCGTTTCATCGCTTTGCAACTCCTGACCGACGCGATCGAGCAAGCTTCAATACTGCGAATCGTCGTTGACTCGACGAGTCCCGTATGCGAACTATAGCGTGATCTCGAAACCTGATTCCCTGTTTGCGAGGTGGATGCAAATTGGGTGCACTCGCCACGGCCACCGCTAAAAGCGAGGCCCACGCCGCTGCCGGGTCGTGTGCCGTTTGTTTCCAGCCGGTAAAATCATCGTACGAACTTTTCCGGTTCCGGCCCTGCTCGACAGCACGCGCGCAATTCTAAGTTGCTTCAGTGCGCTGCCACTACGACGGTCGGCCATCTACGGTCGTTCGCCTGCGCCCTCGGACAGGCGCTTGAACGTTAGCTCCGCCACCAGACACCGGGCGTTCGCTGCGTCAATAGCAGCGTCGCATCATCGGCAACGCGGGCTACATCGCCAGACCAACCCGGACTGCCCGTTTCCGGAACGTCAGCTTGGATCGGTCCTGCTCGCCGAGACCAGCGCTTCTCTTCTTTCCAGTGAGGAGGCTTTCATTCACTCTGAATTGACCGCCACCGGGCCATGTCCATAAAAATCAAGTGACGCGACAACTGGTCCAGCGCCGGCGAAGGAGCCGCGGCGGGCACGGGTGAGCAGGGAGTACAACGATAAACAACGATGCTGGAGCCGTTGTAGTTGTCCTTCATGACCACGTATTCTCCGGTCGATCGAAGGTACGATCTAAGGCCATACATCGAATCCACGTCATTGCCGACGTACACGGTATCGGGGCTGCTGTTGATCAACGTAGTGTCCAGGCTGCCTGTGGTGAGGTTGAAGGCGTCGATGTTGGGCACCGTGTGTACGTATCCGACGAAGTTAGTTGCCGGCCGCCGTGATCTACCGGGATTATTGCGATGTATCGAGCGTCGCGCGGTTACCCGCTATTCTCGAGTAGGTTTCTGATCTGAACCACGCTGGGGGTAACGATAGGTATGAACGCCGCTTCGCGACGCCGACGCGCCACTTCGGCCTGCCCTCGGATATAGCCACGCCCTCCGGTTGCGTGCACCTCGAGGGTGATCGCTTCGTCAACCAGTGCGGCAAGCAGGAGACGCAAGCTGAATAGCTGCTTCGGTTTTGCGACGAACTCGCCGGTTGATATTCCATCCACCAGATCAAGAACGAGCCCATGCAATTCGGCTTCTAGCACACGCCCGTCCTCGCCAACGGCCGCTCGGGCTGTCGCTCCGGTGCTATCAAGTGCTTTCAGGCTGCGTCGCGCAAGCCCGATTGACAGTCCGCACTGCAAGCCAAGAAAGTTCGGTCTGACACCAGCGAGAAAATCAGGCGCGTTTGATGCGACCTGGAAGCGCTCATCGACCACCGCATCTTTCACGCAAAGCCCGGCAGTGTTAGTCGATCGCAAGGCAATAAGATCGAGATCGTCACTGCGGCTTACACCTTGCACCTGGTTTGGAACTGCCAGAATTGAAGGCGGCCTCCCATCTGTGTGGTCGGTGGCGATGGCAGTTACAAAGCCTTCCGGACGAAGGTTGGTAACGCAAGGGAGGCTCCCGTTGAGTTTCCAGCGTTGAACGCCTCCCGCCGAGTGCAGGGCAACTGCCGATATTTGCAGCGCTTCCATATTGGAGAGGAACTTCATTGCATTCGACAGGCCGACAGCACCCGCGAGCTCCCCGCTCAACAACGACGGAAGCAGACTCGTACGTAACGCCGTATTCTCGCTTTGAAGCAGGCATTCGATAAACGCTCGCTGTCCCCAGAACACAAATGCCGCTGCCAAGGAGTCTTCAGCTATCGCCGCAATCGCTTCGATGGCATGCAGAATGGTTCCGCCGGAACCACCGATATCCGTAGGAACGCCGATACGGAACAGACCTGCCTGGCCCAGCTGGGGGAGAATATGCGGAGCCAACTGGCAATCAAGATCTAGCTGCTCGGCCCGTGCCTGAATCCAGGACGAAAGCTCAGGAACCCGGGGTCTGACAGGGGCTGGCTGATTCGTCAGCGAGTGTGCGTCACCGTTGTTGGCCAGCATCACATTGGCGTCCATTGATACTGCTGCAACTCTGCGTTGAGTTCATTCTGGGCGAGATTGTTCGCAAAGTTGCAGAGTGTTGCGAGGCTTACACCCAGCACTATCTCCAATGCGTTCGCGTCGGTCAGTCCGGCCTGACGCAAGGCATTGAGCGATTGATCGTCGACCGCCCCGCGCATGGCAATGACAGACCTGGTGAATATCGCGATGGCGTTCAGGCGCGCGTCGCCGACTGGCTTGTTTTCCCTGAGCGCGGCGACGAGATCTGGTGCGAGGCCTGCTTTCTTCAGGGCGACTGCCGTATGTCCGGCGACGCAAAACGCACAACCATGTACGGTCGCTGCGGTGATCTGAACTACTTCACGCTCGACGAGCGTGAGCGCGGACCGGGTATTGATCTGACCAAGTGTGAGGTATGCCTCTAGCGAGGCCGGCGCCTCAGCCAGTGATGCGACCAGGTTAGGCAGGAATCCGTTGTTCGCGAGGACAGTCTGCAAGTATGGCCGACTCGCTTCCGGCGCCGACTCGATGGTGTGTAAGGGTAGACGACTCATCTAGTGCTCCTTGCCGCTCTCGGGATGTGTTGAGGTGTGCAGGCCGTGCTGCCGGCCCTTGTGCAGTGCTGCACATCTGAATGGTAATCACACCGGCGGAAGAGGTGCAGTAACAGTTGACCGGAAAAAGATAGAAGCAGAGCTAAGGAAGTTCTTGCGCGTACGCTTTCCAGATTGCAAGCAATGCTGCGGTTTGACTGGCGGACAAAGACAACACGCTTACGTCCGGCACGTTTGCGCAGGCCGATATATGCCTGCACGCCTTAGTGGAAGTCGCTGGCGACGCCCCCGTCGAATGTGCTGACATCAATTCGGCGCAGGCGCGGCTGCACGGCGAGGAAGCCCGGCGGTGGGCACCGCGAGATTCAGCCGGTGCACAGTGAGATCGGGCGCTCGACAACACGGGGGACTGCGTACCAGCGCCGGTCAGGGATCGGGCCGGACGTAGATTTCCTGACAGACCTGGCGCAGCGAGTCGGCTACCAAGCGATCGGCCGGACGACGAGACCCGGTCGCACGCGTGAACATCGCGATAGGTGGCAACGTCCAGTCGAACGAATAGGGAACGATTGCTACGCCGGCGATGCGGACCAGTTCCTCGGCGATGTCCGCTGGCACGATCGATACCGCCCGATCGCCGGTGGCGACCATTTCGCCGATCAGCTTGGAGGAGTAACTTTCGACGACGGGGACCGGCGGAGGAATGCCGACGCCCAGAAAAATATCGGCGACCTGTTCGCGCACGGGCGTGTGCGGCGCGCCCAATATCCAGTCGAGTTCCGCGAGCTTGCGCCAGTCCAGCCGGAGGCGCGTCAGCCGGGCGGCGAGGCGGCGCCCGGCGATGAGCCGCGGTTGCTGACGATACAGCACTTCCATCGCGATCTGGGCTGGTTCCATCGCGGACGACGCGCGCCCGACAACGATGCAAGCGTGTGGTCGCACAACTGGGTCAGCAACTGATCGCTGGTGTCTTCACGAATCGTCACGGACACGTGCCGGTCTCCTTCGGAGCGCGTGCGCTGGATGACCGCCGCCAACAGTCGGCCGGGAACGAAACGAACAACGCCGATATGAATGTGTGCGGCATGGCCGGAAACGAGCGCCTCCATGTCGCTCACCAGGTGGCCGAGGTCTTCGGTGATCGTCCGTGCACGGGCGAGCACGAGTTCGCCCAACGCGGTCGGCATCATGCCACGCACGGAACGATCGAACAGCGGTGCACCAAACATGTCTTCCAACTCGGCCAATGCATGGGTGACGGCGGGCTGACTGCTCGACAAGTGCTCGGCGGCCCGAGTGATGGAGCCATGCTGCTCGATTTGCAACAGCAGCGTGAGGTGCCGTATTTTAAGGCGCGCGATCAGTCTGCGGACTACGTCGGTCGAATCAAACACCATCATGGAATGCTTAGCCATAAAGAAAATGTGATGCGGTCATATTAATTCCAAATGCTGCCGTTGTGGCCCGTACCTAGAATGGCACCTGCCAGTACAAAACAGCCCAGCGGAGTCTTGGCCGTCCTTTTCGGTGAGTGTCGCGGGCCAACAGGATGGGGCGCGTCGAGGGTCAGGGCCACGCGATCGCCTGTTTGCCGATGGAAGCAAGTTTTCCGGGGGTGACGCGTCTGGCGGAATCGATATCGCATCGCGCCGCGAAGGCGCTCGAACACAAGGTGCAGAACATGAACAGAACGGATCGGCAAGCAGCATTGGACTATCACGAATTCCCGGTGCCAGGTAAAACTGCGGTGACGGCAACCAAACCTCTGGTGACGCAGCGTGATCTCGCTCTGGCCTATACGCCAGGCGTCGCCGCGGCCTGTGAGGAAATTGTCGCCGACGCCGCGAACGCTTTTCGCTATACGGGCCGCGGCAATCTGGTGGGCGTGATTACCAACGGCAGCGCCGTGTTGGGGCTGGGCAACATCGGCGCGCTCGCGTCCAAGCCGGTAATGGAAGGCAAGGCCGTGTTGTTCAAAAAATTCGCCGGCATCGATGTTTTCGACATCGAAATCAACGAGTCTGATCCGGACAAGCTCGTCGATATCATCGCCGGCCTGGAGCCGACCTTCGGCGGCATCAATCTGGAGGACATCAAGGCGCCTGAATGCTTCGTCGTCGAGCGCAAGCTGCGCGAGCGCATGAAGATCCCGGTGTTCCATGACGACCAGCATGGGACAGCGATCACGGTATCGGCGGCTTTCATCAACGGGCTCAAGGTAGTGGGCAAGGACATTACCCAAGTCAAGGTTGTGACGTCGGGCGCCGGTGCTGCGGCGCTGGCCTGTCTGGAACTGATGATTGCTGGTGGGACGCCCCGAAGTACTGATGTCTCGCATCGAGAAGTACGGCTTGCGGCTGCGTCTCGGCCACGACGTGGAGGTAACCAATCCCGAGTATGACGAGCGCTTCCACCAGTACTGGACGACTTATTGGGAACTGATGTGCAGGGACGGCATCAGCAAGGAGATGGCACGTGTCGAAATGCGCCGCCGGCTGACGTTGATTGGCGCAATGATGGTGCGCCTTGGCGATGCCGACGGTATGATCTGCGGAACGGTCGGCGTCTATCATGATCACCTGCGCTTTGTCGATCAGGTCATTGGCAAGAAGACCGGTGCTCGAACCTACGCGGCGATGAATATCCTGCTGCTCGATGACCGCACGGTGGCGCTGGTGGACACGCACGTCAACGACGACCCGACAGCGGAGCAGATCGCGGAATTTACGCTCGCGGCGGCGGGACACATGAAACAGCTGAATCTGGGTCCGAAGGTCGCGCTGCTTTCGCGGTCGAATTT
>NZ_JARESU010000141.1:0-19861 GCF_046027075.1 Paraburkholderia sp. RL18-085-BIA-A
GATAGAGGGCAAAATTGCACGCCCCATCAATGTCGTGTTGCGACCGGAGCTGGTGGTGCGTGCGTCGACGGCCGGCCCACATCGCTCGAAGTAACCCATGTTAGGCCGATAGCGCCGCTTTCAGGCGCGCTCCGGCGAGCGGAAGGTCGCGCAGGCGGATGCCGGTCGCGTTCGCAATCGCGTTGGCAAGAACCGCCGCGGTCGGACCTTGCGCGGCTTCTCCCACGCCGAGAAAGGGCTTGCCGGGCCGGTCGATCAAATGGACTTCAATCGACCTCGGCATCGACGTAAAGCGCATGATCGGGTAAGTGCCCCAGTCGTAACTGGTAATGCGTTGGGTATCGAAGGTGGTTTGCTCGAACAGGGTCCAGCTCGACGACTGCACGATACCGCCCTCGATCTGGTTGCGCACACCGTCCGGATTGACGATCTGTCCGCAATCCACAACTGCGACCACACGTTCGATCTGCACGTGACCCGTTTCGCGTTCGACCGACACCTCCATCGCCGTGGCGAAATAAGCCATCAGGTTCTTGTACTGCGCAAACGCAAAACCGACTCCATGTCCGGCCTTGGGACGCGCACCTGCTTGCCAGCCAAATCGGCTGGCGGCCAGTTCGATCACGTCACGGCCACGGGGGTCGTCGAGATGCCGGAGCCGGAACTCCACCGGATCCGCGTGCGCGGCGAGCGCCAGTTCGTCCATCATACTTTCGATGGAGAACACGTTGAGGTAGGCCCCGAGTGAACGCATCGCCGAAACGCGAATCGGCATCTCGGGCAGGAAATGATGCTGCACCCATAGGTTCGGCACGCGATACAGCGGAATACTGTTGCGGTCGCCACCACCTTCGGGCATCGGAATCGTCTTTGGCGGGGCGGGCGTGAACGGCTTCGCGAGCGCCCACGTCGGCATCAGGCGGCCGGCATTGTCGATGCGGTTGTTGTGAGTGTTGCTCCAGAGCTGATACTTCCAGTCGACTATCTTGCCCGATGCGTCGAACGATGCGGCCACATCCGTCGTCATTGCGGGTCCGAACGGCTCCCATGTGTGTTCCTGCTCGCGCATCCATTGCACGCGCACGGGGCGTCCGGGCATCGCGCGCGCGATCAGCGCGGCGTCGGCGGCAACGTCGTCCGCGCCATTATGGCCATAGCATCCCGCACCCTCGACATGAATGCATCGCACGTTGTCGAGCGGCAGCGAGAGCATCTCGGCCAGACCGCCCCGCAGCGGATAGACGCCTTGCGTGTGCGTCCACACCGTTAGGTGCCTGTTTTCGAACAATGCGACAGCGCATGACGGACCGATCGAACCATGCGTCAAATAGGGCTTGGTGTAACGCACATGCAGCGTGCGCACGGCAGGTGCTGCGGGAGCCACCTGGTTGGCGACCGGAATCTCCTGTGCCGGTAATTTCATCAGCGTTTCGTGAATCGTGGCGGGATCGGGCAATTGCGGGCCTTCATGCCACTTTGCCGCAGCCGACAGTTCGCGCATCGCGAGAATCGCGCGCCATTCATCGTCGGCTACCACTGCGAGATAACTGCCGTCGCGGACGACCTTGATGACACCCGGCATCGCCTCGACGCGGTGCGTATCGATATCGACAAGGACGGCGCCGTAAGAGGGCGGCCGGACCACTCGGGCGTGCACCATGCCAAGCGGGCGCATGTCCTGCACATAGCTCTTGCCGCCTGTGACCTTGCCCGGAATGTCGACCCGCTGCATCGACTGGCCGATGATCGTGAAGCTTTTTGGATCTTTCAGCGGCATGCCGGGTTGCGCCGCCTGGTGAAGATTCGCGGCGCTGACTGCTTCTCCGTAGGTCACGCGCCGTCCATCGGCGGTGACGATGGCGCCCGCCTGGATCGTCAGTGTGGCCGCATCCGCGCCAAGCCGCGCTGCCGCCGCTTGCACCAGCAACGCGCGAACTTGACCGGCGGCGTTGAAGATTGCCGTGCCGCTGTCCGCTGTCGAATGGCTGCCTGCCGTATAGCCTTCGTTCGGCGTCGCGCCGGTGTCGGCGGTGATCAGGGTGATGCTTGCCGGCGTGATGTCGAGCTGTTCGGCCGCGATCTGCAAGAAGGCCGTCCTGATACCGGTGCCGAGCTCCGCCTTGCCGGTGCATACCGTCACATGGCCGTGCTCGTCGATCCTGATCCACGCGTCGAGCATCGGCGCAATTTTGAGGCTGCCGGGCAGGGTGGGCACGGACGCTTTGAACGAGCCGGCTTCCGTAGTTGTCTGTGCGACCGTGTACTTCTCCGGCACAAGCGTAAAGCTCACCAGCAAGGTCCCCGCAACGAGAA
This sequence comes from Paraburkholderia sp. RL18-085-BIA-A, assembly GCF_046027075.1. Taxonomy (NCBI): domain Bacteria; kingdom Pseudomonadati; phylum Pseudomonadota; class Betaproteobacteria; order Burkholderiales; family Burkholderiaceae; genus Paraburkholderia; species Paraburkholderia sp. RL18-085-BIA-A. The sequence continues at coordinate 2,314 of NZ_JARESU010000141.1, forward strand.
AGCGCCGCCGCCCGGCATCGTCCAGCGTATCGTCGCGCTTCATTGCGTCGCTCCTGGTCTTGCCGCTGCCTTGGCGTGGCTGGCTTCACGGATCGCGGCGACGATTCGCATATGCGTACCGCAGCGGCACAGGTTCGGCGACATATGTGCGCGAATCTGTTCGTCGCTTGGAGTCGGCACCTGTTCAAGCAGCGCCTGCGCCCGCATCACCATGCCCGAAATGCAATAGCCGCACTGTGCCGCCTGCTGATTGATAAACGCCCGCTGCAGCACACCGGGGTTTTCAACGGTCCCCAGCCCTTCGATCGTACGCACCGGCCGCTCGCCCACGGCCACGACAGGAAACAGGCACGAGAACACCGGCTGATCGCCGACGATCACGGTACAAGCGCCGCACTGACCAAGCCCGCAGCCGAACTTCGGGCCGTTCAGTTGCAACTGGTTTCGCAATGTATAGAGCAGGGGCGTCGAAGGATCGACGTCGAGCGTGTGTCGCACGCCATTGACGGTCAGCGTGATCATGGTCTGGTGACGCTCCTGACGAATTTTGATGGCTGCACGTTTCCCTGAAGTGGAATCGCGGCCTGGCTAGTTTTATTGCAATCGGTTGCATAATCGTACCCGTGCTGCTCTTGGACAGCGAGCCATAACAATTTCTATTGTATGATCTGTATACAGCGTATTCAGATGATCACGAGGTGTCAATGCCTTCCAGCAAAACTGCGGGTCAAGATCGTCGAAGCCGTCGCGCCGAAGCGCGTGATAGATGCTCGTGCAGGCGCACATTTCGCTAGACAAGATCGCGAGCAAATATGACTGGTTGTGGTGCAATTCCGGCGCGTCGGTCTGTTACCCTCGAACTTTTGACGATCACGGGCCAATGAGCAAGTTGAAAGATCTCGAATGGTTGTTCAACGGACGTCATTTCGACCGCGAAGTCATCGTCCTTTGCGTGCGGTGGTATCTGCGCTACAAGCTCAGTCTGCGTGATCTTGTGGAAATGATGGCTGAGCGCGGCCTGTCCCTCGCCCACACTACGATCCTGCGTTGGGTGAAGCGCTACACGCCGGAGTTCGTCAAACGCTGGAATCGGTTGGCTACGACAGCCGGTCAGTCGTGGCGGGTCGACGAGACCTACGTGAAGATTCGCGGCAAATGGGCCTATCTCTACCGCGCCGTTGACCGAGAGGGAAAGACGATCGATTTTCGCCTCAGCGCCAGGCGGGACGTGGCGGCAGCAAAGGCGTTCTTCGCAAAGGCAATCAGGACTCAGGGACGCGCTCCTGAAACGATCACGCTGGACGGCTACGCGGCATCTCATCGGGCGGTCCGCGAGATGAAGACCGACGAGTCGCTACCCAGGCGAACGGAATTGCGATCCTCGAAGTACCTGAATAACCTGATTGAGCAGGATCACCGCCACATCAAATCGCGCGTGAACGTGATGCTCGGATTCAAGCGGTTCCGCAGTGCCGCCGTTACCCTCTCCGGCATCGAACTGATGCATCGCATTCGCAAAGGCCAGTTCGATCTCACCAGCATGCACCTCAAAGATACCACTTCGCCCTCGATTTGGATGGCAGTTCTTTCAGCTCGTTAAGGTCTCCGAAGCATGGGCGATTTCTTGCCCGCCTACCGAGTTTGCACCACAGCCGCCCTGAGTTCCTTGACTCTCTCCGTTGACTCCCGGGTGGCGTGCGTCAATCCATTGCACGCCACCGTCCCTTCAAAGTCAAAGTTGTCACCCGATTTCCGATTCCGGTGACCGATCTGCAATTCGGCGGACCGATATTGTGCAGACGCACGAAGGGAACTCGCCATGAAGCAAGCATTGATCGTGTATCTGAGGCTGGCGTTTGCTATACCAGCCACGACGCGATCAGGCCGTCAAATGGCAGGTCCGGGCAGAGCAACGGACTTTCAGGACACGACGCGTACCGATTGCGGCAAAAGCAGTCGCGGAACAGGTGACCGAGCAAAGTCTCGCCAGCGGACTGATCTACCCACCGCGGTGCCAGATTCTGGCCACTTCGCTACACGTCACCACGCGCGTGGCCGAAACGATTTTCGACAGCCAGCTCGCGCGCGTGGCGCGCCCGTGCGGCATCGACGCGCATATCCGGGCCTGCGCCTACCTCCCGGTGTATCCGACCTGAGTGGGGTGCCTCGCATGACACTGGAAAAACGCACCTCTCTCGTGTTGGCATTTGCCCGGACGCTGTTCGTGAACGGTCAATCCGCCGACCGTATGCTGGCTGAGGTAGAGCGGCTCGGCACGGCATTAGGCATTCAAACGCGGGTCATTCCGCGCTGGGGAGAGCTGCAGCTGCAAGCCAGCGACGGCGATGATCGATTCGCCGAAGCGGTGGCGGCTGACCCCGTCGGCGTGGACATGGACCGCGTGGCCTGCGCGACGCAATCCATCGACGACATTGGCGCCGGACGGCTTGCCCCCGTTGATGCCATGGCAATGTTCGACGCGATTTCACAGAGACCGCCGGCGCCGACCTGGCTGTTCACGCTGGCGGCCGCGGCGGGCGCGGTCGCCCTGGCTGTGATCTTCGGTGTCCAGCATCTGCCCGCGGCGAGCATTATCTTCGCGAGCGCGGCGACGGGCGGCTTACTGCGCCGCACCCTGGTGCGCTACAGCAATAATGTTTTTCTGCAACCGTTTTGCGCGGCCTTGCTCGCCGGCGCGATCGGCGCGCTGGCAACCCGCTATGAGCTGAGTTCGTCGCTGCGCCTGGTCGCCGTCTGCCCCTGCATGGTGTTGGTACCGGGGCCGCATTTGCTCAATGCTGCGATGGATCTCATTCAAGGCCGTATCCACCTGGGGACCGCGCGTCTGATCTATGCGGGGCTCATCATCGTGGCGATCTCGATCGGACTACTTTTCGGACTCTCGCTGCTCGGCATCTCCCTGCCGATAGATCCAGCAGGCCGGGCCGTGCCACTCTGGCAAGACATCATCGCCGCCGGCGTTGCGGTGGCGGCCTATAGCATCTTCTTCTCCACGCCGCTGCGCATGCTGGCGTGGCCGATCACGGTCGGCATGCTGGCGCATGCGCTGAGGTGGGTGGCGCTTTCGCTTGGCGCCAGCGTCACCGTCGGCGCACTCGTCGCCTGCGTGATTGTAGGGTTGATCCTGACGCCGGTCTCGCGACGCACGCATCTGCCTTTTGCGGCGATTGGGTTCGCCTCGGTGGTGTCGATGATGCCGGGGGTCTTCGTGTTCAGAATGACAAGCGGCGTGCTGCAACTGCTCGCCGACGGCTCGCATGCGACTTTGGAACTCGTCGCGGCAACGGTCAACGATGGCCTGATCGCGATCTCGATTATTTTCGCGATGGGTCTCGGCCTCATCGTGCCAAAACTGGTCATCGATTTCTTCGCACAGCGATCGACGCGGGCAAAATCTTGAGGGAAGCGAAGCATGTCGATAGCAGATGAGGCCCAGGCGTTGTCGCGGCTTGAGCGGCGACTTCCACCTTTGCTCAGCGTGATTGCGGGCATGGTTGACCTGACCAGTTTTCTGACCCTCGGCAATATCTTTGCCGCACATATCACCGGCAACCTCGTGGTCATCGCCGCAGTGTTGGTGCGCGGCGGACCGCTCAAGCTGGAGCAGGCGCTGGCGATACCGGCCTTCATGCCGTCGCCATCACCTGGCTCATTGCCAATGCATCAAGGCGACGCGGTTCGCGCCTTGCAAACTTGCTGCTGCGAATTCACTTTCTGTTGCTGGCCGGCTTGCTGCTTTTCAGTCAACTGGTTGTATATGAACAACGTGATCGAGCAGGACCATCGCCACATCAATCCAGAACGAATGTGATGCTCGGTTTCAAACGGTTCAGGGGCGCCGCGACCACGATTTCAGGCATCGAGCTGACGCATCGAATTCGCAAGGGCCAGTTCGATCTCGCGAAGCTCGGCCTCAAGGATGCCGCTGCGCCCGCCGTATGGAATGCTGTCCTGTCCACTCGATAAGGTATCCTGCCTAGAGGAAACTTCTCAACCCGGCTTACCTATTTGCACCAGAACCATCCGGTGGCCGCAGCGCATCGTGACGCGCCGGTCGTTAACCGGCGGTCTTGTCGACAAGGACGGCAACACCATTGACTTTCTGCTACGCGCCCTTGACGTGCCGTGAAGGTCACGACTTCTCCGCTTTGGCATGTGCCTATGCCCGAAGCGAGGAAGTTCTTGTCGCGATCTATCGGAAGCCGTACAGCTGATGGGCGTTGGTGGTTAGGATCGCGTTGCGAACGGCGAGATCCGGCGCCCACAAGGCAAGCGTATCGAGCAGTTGCCCAACGGTTGGCATAGTGTTCCACAAGGACACATGCGGCCAGTCGGATCCCCAGACGCAACGCCCAGGCGCGACGTCGATCAACGCCTGCGCATAAGCGACGGTATCGCGATAAGGCGGCTCTTCGGCGCTCAGTCGATACGCACCTGAAAGCTTGACCCAGGCGCCGTCGCGCACCAGCGCTAGCAGATGCCGGAAGCCGGGACTGGCAACACCCGCGGATGTAGGCAAATGCCCCATATGGTCGATCACGACCGGCGACTGCAGTCTCGCCAGCCGGGGCGCCAGATCGGGCAAGTTCCGGGCATCGAGCAGGAACTGGATGTGCCAGCCCCAGTCGCGCGCCAGTGCGTCGTACTCGGCCAGCTGCGAAAAACCGACTCCGCCGCCCCCGTGCAACACGTTGATGCGCATGCCGACGGCGCCCGCATCCTTCATTGCTTGATAGGCCGAATCGTTCAGGCCGAGCGCGGGCACGACCACGCCACGCAATCTGCCGGGGTTCGCGGCCAGCGTTTCGAGCGTCAGGCTATTGTCCTGTCCGTGCACGCTGACCTGGACCAGCACGCCATATTGCGAGCCGACATCGTCCAGCATCTTGATGTATGCGTCCGGCGTGGCCGGCGGCGGCGTATACGCGCGATCCGGCATCCACGGATAGCGCGGTGGCCCGCCGATCACATGGGCATGGGTGTCCACCGCGCCGGCGGGCATGTCGAAAGCCGACGGGCCGGTCTGCACCGGCGCGGGCGGTGGACAAAGCGGCGCGCGGCCGTCATCGATAGGTGTTGTCATCAGATTTCCGTCGAGAGTCGGGCGTACCACCCGAGCCATGAATGGCGAAAGCCCGCTGTCCGCATGTCAGCTCGCGGCGGGCTTCATGCCCCGTGCTGTAGCGGATGCTCGGCCGCCGGCGATGCATCCGGTGTGGCCAGCGGATCGAGGGCGTCGTCGAGGCGCCGCCCCCGTGTTTCGGGAAGCAGCAGCGCCGTCACAAAGACGATCGCGTTGGCGCCCACCGCCAGGATGCAGATCGCGTTACTGAGCCCGGTCTTCGCGCTTATCATGCCGACCAGCGCGGGCGCCAGCGCGCCAATGCCGCGGCCGAAATTGTAGGCGAAGCCTTGCCCGTTCGCCCGCAGCGCCGCGGGAAACAATTCCGTGAGATGGGCGCCGATGCCGCCGAAGATCCCGGACGCGCACAGCCCGAGCGGGAAGCCGAGGTAAAGCATTTCGCCATTGGTGAAATTAAGCTTCGTGTAGGCGATCGTGCACAGGGCCGACAAGGTCGCGAACAGCAGCATGTTGCCGCGCCGGCCGATCCGATCCGAGATGTAGCCGCCGCCGGCATAGCCGATGAACGAACCCGTGATGAGAACCGCGAGGTAGCTCCCCGTGCCGATCACCGACAAATGCCTTTCCGTGCGAAGGAAGGTGGGGATCCAGGTCGCGATGGCGTAGTAGCCTCCCTGGAGTCCGGCGCACATCAGCGAGGAGAACACCGTGGTGTACAACATGCGCGGCGAGAAAATGCGCAGGAACGAAGGACGTTCGCCCGCGGCCTTTATAGCTCGCTGCGCAAGCCTGAAGCTTTCTGGTTCGGCGACATGCTTGCGGATATAGAAGACGAAGAACGCGGGAAGCAGGCCGATCCAGAACATGCTGCGCCATGCGAGTCCCTCAGGCAGCAGCGAGAACGCCACCGTGTAGAGCAGGGCGGCCAGCCCCCAGCCTACCGCCCAGCCACTTTGCACGGCGCCGACGGTCTTGCCCCGATGCTCGGGTCGAACGATCTCTCCGATCAGCACCGCGCCCACCGCCCACTCGCCACCGAAGCCGAAGCCTTGCAACGCTCGCAGCACGAACAACTGCTCCATGTTCTGCGCGAACCCGATCAGGAAGGTAAAGAGCGAGAACCAGAGGATGATGTACTTGAGGATTCGCACCCGTCCGAATCGATCGGCCAGCACGCCCGCCACCCAACCGCCGATCGCCGAACACAGAAGGCTGACGGTGCTGAGAAGGCCGATTTCGCCTTTGCTCACGCCCCACAGCGTGATGAGCGACGTTACTACGAAGGTGAAGACCATGAAGTCGAAGGCGTCGAGCACCCAGCCGAGGAATGCGGAATGGAAGGTCGTGCGCTCCGCTGTGCTGAACGTTTTGTACCAGTTCAAGTTCTGTCTCCCTGATTCGGCGATGACGGTCGGGTTGTCAGTCCAGCGTTTTCCATGCCTGCCTCTGTCCGATAGTCGGATTGAAAGTGCATTATTAATAATTCGAGAACATGGCGTCAATCGATCGGTCGAGAAATCGCTTACAGGTACGGGTTAACCCCTGTCAAATTGTCATTGCGCTCAAAACTGTCAATAATTACGGCCAAGTGGTACTAACGAACAAAGGGGATCCCGTAATGCTGAAGATCGGCTTGATTGGTGCCGGTTGGGTCACGCAATACCACCTTCTCGGGTGGCGACGGCAGGCGCACCGCGCGAAAGTAGTGGCGATCGCAGATCCGTCGCTGGAACGCGCTAGCGAACGGGCGCGCTCGTTCGATATCGCGCGGGTCTACGCCAGCGCGGATGAGCTAATGGCCAGCGGCGGAATCGATGCGCTGGATATCGCCGCGCCGAGGGAAGTGCATGCGCAACTGGTACAGATGGCGGCGGCCCGAGGCTTCCCCATCCTGTGTCAGAAGCCGCTCGCGCCAACCTATGAAGCGGCGCGTGCGCTCGTTGCCGAGGTGTCCGGCAAGACGCGCCTGATGGTGCACGAGAACTGGCGCTATCGTGCCTACTACCGGCAGATAGGACAGTGGCTTCAAGCGGGACTGGCAGGTCCGATCACGCAGGCGCAAATGACACTGCTGACATCGGGCTTTCTGCCCGACGCCGAAGGCAAGTTACCCGCAATCGAGCGCCAGCCGTTCATGGCGCAGTTGGATCGTGCCCTGGTGATGGAAGTGCTCATCCATCACATCGACACCCTGCGCTTTCTGCTCGGCGAACTCGAACTCGTTCATAGCCGGCTCGGCAAGCAATGCAGTCAGATCGCCGGCGAAGATCGAGCCGCGCTCGCGTTCGTCAGCAAGAACGGAACAGCGGTCAACCTGCTGGCGAATTTCTGCGTGCACGGTGAACCGCCGGCTCAAAGCGACCAGCTTTTGTTGATAGGCGAACGCGGCACGGTGCACCTCGCGGGCGATACACTCACCTGTCATGGGGTTCAGCGGTTGGTCGAGAAATACGATTTGCAAGCCTGTTATATCGATTCCTATGCGGCCGCGATCGCCCACTTCACCGATGCCCTGGCAAACGACACGCCATTCGAAACCTCGCCGGAAGACAATCTGCGGACGCTGGAACTCGTCGAGCAAATCTACGCGCGAGGCTGAGCGCCAGAACCCGAATACTGCACATCTCTCGAATGAACGCTCATAGCCAACCCGACCAGGTCGCCGACTTCCCGCCCAGACCGTTGCAGGTGCACGAGATCGCCCGCGCACTGCACGAGGACATCATCTTCGGGCGTCTCAAGCCGGGCGCGCGGCTGGTGGAAGATCAATTGATGGCGCGCTTTTGCGCCACGCGGCATTTCACGCGCCAGGCATTAAACGAACTCGAACGGCTGGGGATCGCGGTCCGCGAAAAGAACAAGGGAGTCTCCGTTCGCGTACTGAAGCCAAACGAAGTCCGTCAGATCTATGAAGTTCGTGAATTGCTTCAGCGCCAGGCGGTCTTGCGCATTCCGTTGCCTGCACCCGCCGCGTTGATTGCTGATCTCGAAGATCTGCACAGGAAGTATCTTCATTTCCTGGATGAACGTGATTTCGGCGCACTGCACGAATGCAACGATGCCTTTCACATGACCATGATCTCGGCCTGCGACAATGATTATCTGGTCGAGTCCATCAAGCACTACATGCGCTTGAGCCTGCCCGTGCGCGCAACCAAGACGGTCGATATCGAGCACGCCCGCAAATCGGCCAACGAGCATTACATGATGATTCAGGCACTCAAGGGAACCGATAGCTGGGCGCTCGCACAGCTAAGCGTCGATCACCTGCAGAGCGCGAAGAACGACTATCTCCGCGATCGGGAAGGCGAGGGCGTGGTCCCAACACCAATCGCATGCGGCGATGCAGGAAGTTGACTGGCCGTCGCCCGCTGGCGTAGAGGGTTCTGGTTCCATAAGAACTCTGGATGATATCGGTTTTCTCAAACCGCTTTTCACTATTGCGACATCTATGGGCGTCGCGATATCCAGGCATTGCTAAGCAGTGGCTATGCGGCGATACCTCGGGCAACACAGCCTGCGCTGACTAACTGCAGATTTACACACCCAATACGCAGGTTTCGGAGTGCCGGTTCAACCGGATTCGTCACCGCTTTGCAGAAGCTATGCAAACCAGGGTAAGTGATGGCTTTGTCGCGCTAAGGGGGCAGAAGTAAAATCGAAGTTGATATTTTCCCGCCGAAGTGAAGCGTGAGATGACGAAGGCGACTGCGAGACAAGCCCTGCCTGCCGGCGTAGCGAAGGTACTGAAGCGCCTGCACTATCCTCTGGACGTGATACTTCTGTGCGTGCGGTGGTATGTGGCCTACTCGCTGAGCTTGCGAAATCTCGAGGAAATGATGGCCGAACGGGGTTTCGCGGTCGACCATTCGAGCGTGCATCGCTGGGTGATCAAACTCGTACCGTTGTTCGAGAAGGCCTTTCGCAAGCACAAACGTCCGGTCGGCAAGAGCTGGAGGATGGATGAAAGCCTTCGCTGGAAGCTTGCCGCTGTGCTGCGCATCCAGATGCCTGAGTCGATACTGTCATCCTATGAGTCCGAGCGTCGCAAGCATGCCTGGGCACTCATCCGGCTCGCCCTGAATCTCGGCATTGTCATGGCGCCAAGCTCGACGCTTAGCGCCTTCGCCTGGCAGTCCCTCTTCCGCATGAGCCGTTTCATTCCGCCTGTGCGGGACTTTCTCTTGCAGATGAAATTCAAGCCCAAACCTCGCTTCAGTACAGGCTTACTCGGCCCGGACGACGCACGTCCCGACGATCGGTCGCGGGACGCTGGTACGCACACCTGTTGGTGCCAAACCTCCGCCTGACATAAAAACACTCGACGGTCGGGATGAGCGAAGAGGCGGTCAAGGTGCAGGTGGAGAAAGGTTGGGTGACGTTGCGCGGCGAGGTTGACTGGGCTTATCAGAGCCGCGTCGCGACGCGCACGATTTCACACAAGCGAGGCGTCATAGGCATGTCGAACCTGATCACCATAGCCGGCGACGCGGCCGCTCACGAGATAGGCGAACAGATCAGCAAGGCGCTACGACGCCACGCCGAACGCGAGGCGAAGCACATCGGCGTTAAGGTGCGCGATGGAACCGTCACGCTGACCGGCACCGTCGACTCGATGGCGGAGCGCTCGGTTCAATGACGAAGCATCAACCAGGAGCGACCCATGACGATTTCGGGCAACATGCGCGACCACGACTGGTCGGTCATCGCAACCACACATCCCACAGCCGGCGGTTTCGATTGCTCGATCCAGCCGAGCCATCGGACGCCAGAGGGAATCTTCAAGCACGAATTCACGCACAGCGGTATTTTTCCCACAAAGCGCGAAGCGGTACTGGTGGGTTTGCGTGAAGGTATGGACTGGGTGCGGCTCAAGATGGCGAATACGCTACCGGTTCAGCCGCGCGAGTGTCGTTGAGCCGAAGTGATGTCTATCAGGCGCTCCTGAACCAGTTGCCTGATCCATTACGTCGCTCTATTACTTCGTGGGTCCGTCCGGACCCTTCACGGTCCGCCCCCGAAAGGATCCGTCTACACGTTATATGTGGAAAGGACGCGAGCCGCTCAGGCGTTCGCGTCCATTCTTTTGTTTGTCGATTGCGCCGCTCAATCGAGCTTCAGCACGATGCGGCCATCGACGCGACCATTCTTCAATTCGGCGAAAAGATGATTGATATTGTCGAGACGATCGAGGTGGATCCGCGCGCGAACGCGGCCTTGCGCGGCGAATTCGAGTGATTCCTGCAAGTCCTTGCGAGTACCAACGATAGAACCTCGCACGGTAGTGCCGTTGAGCACGGTCGAGAAGATCGGTAGCGGGAAGTCACCCGGCGGCAGCCCATTGAGGGCGACGGTTCCGCCCCGGCGCACCATGCCGAGTGCCTGAGCGAAAGCGCTGCGCGATACAGCGGTGACGAGTACGCCATGCGTTCCACCGATTTCCTTCTGGATCGCCGCCGCAGCGTCGCATTGCGAAGCGTCGAACGTCAGGGTTGCGCCGAGTTCGCGGGCGAGAGCAAGCTTGTCGGCGGATATGTCGACCGCTACCACACGCAGGCCCATTGCAATCGCGTATTGAACCGCGACGTGACCCAGGCCGCCGATTCCTGAGATCGTGATCCATTGACCAGGACGTGTGTCCGTCATGCGAATGCCTTTGTACACGGTCACGCCGGCGCAGAGGATCGGTGCGATATCTTCAAACGCAACGGACGAAGGCAGGTGGCCGACGTAGTCAGGATCGGCCAGAACGTACTCGGCGTAGGCGCCGTTGACCGAGTAGCCGGTATTCTGCTGCTCATGGCACAGCGTTTCCCATCCTCCGAGGCAATGCTCGCAATGACCGCAGGCGGTATACAGCCACGGCACGCCGACGCGATCGCCTTCCTTGACATGAGTGACGTCTTCGCCCACGGCGGCGACATAGCCGACACCTTCGTGGCCGGGAATGAAGGGCAGTGTGGGCCTGACCGGCCAGTCGCCGTCAGCCGCGTGCAGGTCCGTGTGACACACGCCGGACGCCTTGATGTTGACGAGAATCTGTCCGCGCCCGGGCGTCGGGACGGGGACCTCTTCGATACGCAGCGGAGCGCCGAATTCGTGAACGACGGCAGCTTTCATAAGTTGGACCATGATCTTTCTCCGGACGGTGATTGCGTGGCGATCAGTATCTTCTTCACGGATACGGCGCAATTGACTTAGGTCATCTAGCACCGACACTTTTTCCAAATCAGGCCAAATGGGTCGTTATGGCTTTGCCAGACCTCAGTTGAGCCATTGCTCGTGTGGTGCATGCATCCAGTGGGGGTGGCGCAAAGCGGTATCGCGCATGTCGGCGGCATGCGCGGCGCCGCGACCCTCGTAGACCGGAGCAATTCTGTCACTGGTCTGGCATCTCGGATGAGGTCATTCCCCTGCAATCGCGCATCGAGACTGTGGCAGACGACACTGATCTGGAAGAGATTTACAACACCGAACGCCATTTGCTGTAGATCGCCTGCACGCGTGCGCGGGATCATTTGCTTGTCACGAGTGTCGCCCCGGAATCCGAGTTTCTGGATGATCTGAACCTTTAAGGTTAGACACGGCGGCTCTGGTGCAAATATGAAGGCCGATGGGTTAGGCTCAGGGTTTTGACGCACGCAGGGCAAACAGATGAGTAAGCTGAGGAACATTGACAAGCTGTTCGAAGGTCGGCATTTCGATCGCGAAGTCATCGTCTTGTGCGTTCGCTGGTACCTGCGTTACAAGCTGAGCCTGCGCGATCTGGTTGAGATGATGTCCGAACGTGGCCTTTCTCTGGCGCACACGACGATCATGCGCTGGGTCAAGCGGTTCACGCCGGAGTTCGTTAGGCGCTGGAACCGCTTTGCTACGGCAGCCGGCCGGTCGTGGAGAGTCGACGAAACTTACGTGAAAATCCGTGGCAAGTGGTTTATCTTTACCGAGCGGTTGACCGGGCTGGCAAGACGGTTGACTTCCGGCTCAGCGCCAGGCGCGATGTCGCTGCTGCCAAGGCCTTCTTCGCGAAAGCGATCAGGAGTCAAGGGCTCGCTCCCAAGACAATCACGCTGGACGGCTACGCGGCGTCTCACCGCGCAGTGCGCGAAATGACGATCGATAAATTGCTGCCCGAAAGCACAACATTGCGATCGTCGAAGTACTTGAATAACCTGATCGAACAGGATCATCGCAACCTCAAAGCGCGGGTGACCGTGATGCTCGGCTTTAAGCGCTTCAGGACTGCGGCAACAACCATTTCCGGCATCGAGCTGATGCATCGCATTCGCAAAGGCCAGTTCAACCTGATGAAGCTGCATCTCAAAGATACCGCTGCGCCCTCGGTTTGGACGGCGGTCCTTTCATCTCGCTGAGATGACGAACAGCCGCGCGGCTTCGCGCTCGCCTGCGCTATTTGCACCACAACCGTAATATGTTCCCATTGCACAGGATCGCTTCCATGTCACGCAGGATGAAGTCAGCCAGTCGCATGTCTGCTCCCGGAAGCATGGATGAAAGACCGAAAGATGTATTTGGAGCGTGACCTACCTCGAAGCGGGCCGATGCGTTTTCCAGTGTCGTGCTGCGCCGGGCTCGGCCGAGCAGCGGACAATCGGGCATCCAACATCATCAGGCGGCCAAGTTGCAGTTGTCGCGCCCGGTCAGTATCAAGCAGAGGTGGTACGGGGGAGACACCTTCACAATGCATTTCAACGCAAACAGTTCTAGTGGATAACGCGCGCGTTACGATTGGCCAGCGCAAGCACGGTGCAGTTATATTCCCGTCGCCCAATCAGCTGCTGCAGCCACACGCAGTGCACATCGGTCCTGGACTTCACGAACCGCAGCACCGCTCGCGCGCCGTGAATGAGCAAAGTGCGCAGGTAGGTGTCACCGCGCCGGCTGATGCGATGCAGGCGTGACTTGCCGCCAGACGAATACTGGCGCGGCACGAGGCCCAGCCAGGCAGCCAGATGTCGGCCGTTGGGGAACTGTCTGGCGTCGCCGACTGCCGCGACGATGGCGGTCGCGGGAATCGGGCCGACGCCGGGTATCTGGTGATCTTGCGGTAGAGCGCCGATCGCTTCATGAATGAGTGGATGGAGATCTCGATGAAGTGGACGCGTTCTTCGATTGCGCGCAGGTGCTGAAGGAGTTCGGTCAGCAGCGTCTGGCAAAACGAGGTGAGCTCGCCGGCGCTGGTGTGCAGCAGTACTGGGACCCACGCTTGAACGCGTCCGGTGACCGCGAGATCGCAAGATCGCGTCGCTAGGAAGGCCGCGCATCTGCTTGATCAGCGCAGTACGGTGGCGCAGCAGGATGGCACGCATGCGATGGGCCGCCTGGATGTCCTGCTGCTCAACGGCTTTAACTGGCACGAAGCGCATGGTGGGCCGGCTCGCGGCCTCGACGATCGCCTCGTCATCGTTGCGATCGTGCTTGTTCGTCTTGGCGAACGGCGTGACGTACTGGGTGCTGATCAGCCGACTTCTGTTCCCATTGACTGGGAACGCCGGGCCTAGTGGGCCCGGTGGTGAGCCGTGCTGCAGGCTTCCGTGAATCACCAGCCCCGATTTCTATGCACGCATTCAGCCAGTGAGCCACGCGAAACCCTTGCCCGATGTACAGCCCGTCCGCGACGCTCGGCCAGTGAAACTGGAAAACCTGTTTCGCGAGATCGATGCCGAGTATGTCGATTTCCATGATGAACTTCGACACGGCGGGGCGACGTCGATCAGTGCCCCCCGGAGGGAGGCGTCGTGTCCACCTCAGTAGAACCGTAAAAAGACTAATGCGCTGGCTATTGCCTCAGTTTGGACTATTAAAGTTCTCAGTGGATGATTTGCCCGCTCACCCGAATGAGGCATTCGATCTGAACCGTGGCGATTTCCATCCGATACGGTGATGGTTGCCGTCGCAACGATCATACCTGGTCGTGGACAACAGGCATGACAGAAGTACCAGATGCATTAATCCAACAATGGAGACAGGCCATGCAGACGAAAATTACGGTCCGGAATCTCGGCGGCATCGGTTCCTCGTTAGTCTTTGCACCCGTGCTGACCCTGCTGTCGCTAACAGGTTGTGGCGACGACAATCTCAATCCACCTGCGGCGACGCCGCTCAGTTGCGCACAGCTTGTCGGCAAGGCCGTGCCGGCGGCGTCCATTGGCTTACCCACCACCGGTGCGACGGTGACGGCCGCCACCGTCATGCCCGCCTCGGGAAGCGGTGCGCAGGCCACGGGAGAATATTGCCTCGTGAGCGGCGCGATCAATCCTGCCGATCCGGCCGCGCCGCAGATCAAATTTCACATTGCGATGCCCACGGTCTGGAACAACAAGATCATGATGTTCGGCGGCGGTGGCTATGACGGTACAATTCCTGCGCCGACTGGCAACGTGCCCGCCGGCCCCACGACGCACCTCACTCCGCTTGGACGCGGTTACGCGACTTTCGCGAGCGACTCGGGGCATCAGGCGAACGCGCTGGGTAGCGAGGACGGCTCGTTCGGCGTGAACGACGAAGCCGTTGCGAACTTCTCCGGCGACGCGCTGAAAAAGACCCGCGACGCGGCGGTCTATCTGATCGACAAGCGCTACGCCGTCAAGGCGCCGAAGCGCGCCTACTTCGCGGGCGGATCGTCCGGCGGCCGCGAGGCGCTTGCCGTGGTGCAGCGCTGGCCGCAGGACTGGGACGGCTCGATCGTTCTCTATCCAGCATGGGCGGCCGCCAGCCTCGATCTTCAGTTCGGCCGCATCACGCGCGCCCTCGCGGCACCAGGCGCCTATCTGGATCAGGCCAAGCGCCAGATCCTGCTCAACGCCGTGCTGGCCGCCTGCGATTCGCTCGATGGTGTGGCCGACGGGCTGATTAGCAACGTCGCCGCCTGCAACGCGAATTTCAATCCGTCGACGGCGACGCTCAACGGAGCGCCGTTGCGATGCGCGGGCGGCGTGGACACGGGCGATACCTGTCTGTCGGACGCGCAGATCTCGGCGCTCAATATCTACAACACGCCGATCACGTTCGGTTATTCGCTCGCTAGCGGCGAAACGCAGTATCCCGGCTTCAACGTTTATGGCGCAGACCTCGGCGTCGTGAATGCGTCGGCATTACAGCCGACGGTCACGACGCTTGCCCTGGGCACGTCGCAACCAGCCTCGCCGATGCCGACGACCGCGCCGTATCTCAGCGTGTTTTGGGACCAGTGGATACGCTATTTCGTGACCCGTGACCCCAACTACAATTCGCTTACGGTCGACCCGCAAAACCCAGGCAGTTTGCAAGCGCGTATCAGTCAGTTGAGCGGCTTGCAGGACGTCAACAAGACGGATCTGTCGGTATTCAACGCGAAGGGCGGCAAGATCCTGATGGCGCACGGCATGTCGGACGCGCTCGTCAGCACGCGTTCGACCGAGCAGTACTATCAGCGCTTGCAGACGACCATGGGTGCGTCGGCCGTCGCCAATTTCGTGCGTTTCTATGAGATTCCCGGATATGGGCACGCGGTCAGCAGTGTGTTCAATGCCGCTTGGGACTCGCTCACGACCATGGAGAACTGGGTCGAAAATGGCGTTATGCCGCCAGAGCAGATTGTCGTGGATGCGGCGGGTGTGCCGGGACGCACTCGGCCGCTTTGCGAGTACCCGACTTTCCCACGCTATAACGGGGCGGGCGATGTGAACGCTGCGTCGAGTTTTACGTGTGCGACACAGTGAGTTGTTGCTGGGGCTTGTGCATCGGACACGATACACAAGCCCCAACGCAAAAGGCGCGCCCGGCACGTTGCATATCCGAAGAAGGTATTGTCACGTTGTTGGCAGGTCGACTACATTGCCCCACCGCGCGTCGGCCACCGACACCATTTCCTATGCCGGCTATCGGTGGCCGCCTGATGTGATCAGCTACGCGGTGCGGCTGTACCACCGTTTCCCGCTGAGCCTGCGGATGGTTGAGGGCTCTGTCAGGTTGACGGTCAAAGTCATTTGATAAGGATAACTACTCTTGAGCTGCGAACGTAGTCTGCGCCCGCCAACCTGACAGAGCCGATTCGTGTTCATGCGCAAGCCAGCGAGGGAGAGATCGCTATCTCCAGCGCCGACACCGGGGCCCAGTATTATCGCGGAGCTGATGCCGCGCCGGTTTACCATTTTTGAGCAGGGAGGGACAACCACCGACCGATCGAAAGGCCGATTGGGGATCGGCCTCGCGCTGGTCAAAAATCTCGTAGAACTGCACGGAGGCAGGGTAGCCGAAATCAGCCGGCGCGTAGGAACCGGCTCGGAGTTCATTGTCACGCTGCCGATAGTCCCTAGCCACTCGGAAGCGAAGAGTGCCATCTGCGCCACGGGGAGCGGCGCAATCGGTTCGCCCCAGCCGGGTACAAGGGTGCTACTGGTGGACGACAACGCGGACGGCCTCGCATCAATGCGTGCATTTTTAGCGGACGTCGGGTTCGATGTCATTACTGGGCTCGATCCCATCGCGGCACTGGACATCGCCGACGGTTTCTTGAGAGATCTAGACGTACCGTACCGGAGCGAAGTCGTACCGTTTTATCTGATCATCGTGGGTCAACAACACGATTCCTTCTGCCATCGCTTGACCGAGGAGAAGCCGGTCGAACGGGTCTTTGTGAAGCTGCGGGAGCGCCGCGACTTCGAACGCATGCTGCGCTTCGATGGACAGTTCTTCATAACCAGCATCAAGCAGGTTCCTGCGGAGGACGCGTGCGTCAACTTGAAAGTCGTCACGTCCTAGCGCGCTCTTGATGACAATCTCCCAAATGCTCGCGACGCTGAAGTACAGATTGTTGTCAGTGTCCTCGATCGCCGTGCGCGCTTCGTCGGGTAATGCAGGATCATCGAGTGCCGCCCAAATCAACAGATGAGTGTCGAGTAACAGCTTCACTTCGCCTTGCCCTCAAACATGTCGCTGATCTCGTCCGCTCCCATTGTGTCGAAGTCCGCCGGCACCTTGATCTGTCCTTTCATGAAGCCAATGCGCCGTGGTGGTTTTTCTGCTTCCACATCGATGCGCACCACCTTGACTAGCGGCTTGCCGGCCTTGGCAATCACGAACGGCTCGCCGCCGCTCACGGTTTCCTCGATGAGCCGAGACAGATTGGTCTTGGCATCGTGCATGTTGTAAATTTGCATGGCCACACCATTAACTTAGTTTAGTGACCTTAGTTTATCTCGAATGGGGTAGTAATGCAATCGCCGGCTTGGGCGCTCAGACTCGGCGTGCCATGGGGTTTCCGGTGGAGGTCTTTTTCAGTCTGGCCGTTCGGACTAGAGCAGCGCCCGCCTGCAACGTCAATTTGACATAACATAATTTATCAACCACGAGGATGTTAGTCCAAAGTTCAGATGTCGCGTTTCCGCTAAATTGAAATGTCGTGTTTGCGGGTCCAGGCTGGCTGCCAGTATCCCTTCAGAC
>NZ_JARESU010000142.1:0-19817 GCF_046027075.1 Paraburkholderia sp. RL18-085-BIA-A
ACAACCGCGCTCTCAAGCGTATGGATGTGCATAGCGCGCCCTCTCCTGGGCTTTGAGGGACGCGCGACTAGACGCTCGGAAGACTGGCCGCCGGGCGGGACAGCGAACTTGGACAAGCCGTTCAGATCGCCTCAGGAGACAGCAACAAGCGATGATTGTCACGGTTGCCTTTAGTGACCTCCCCCGTGTCCGCCTCCTCCATGTCCGCCACCCCCATGCCCACCGTGCCCATGTGCGCCGCGTCCACCGCCATGCCAGTGCTCGTAACCGTGCCAATGGTGGTAACCGCCCCATCCGCCCCATCCGCCCCAAATATTGATCGCCCCATACGCCGGGACGTAGACCGGTCCAAACGGGTATCCATACGCGGAATCGTACGGCTGGGCATACCCACCATCTCCATAACCCGGTGCGACTGCGCAACTACTCACACTTGCTGCGATGACAAGCATCGCAAAAATCCTAAGCACGGTGTTCATCCTAATGGCGAGTTCAAATAACGCATTCGAAGAGTGAGGACTTATCGCCCTCGATCGTTCCCAGTCCATTATCGATATCTGCGCCTGATGCAGACATGGCGCGAAAATTTCATTTTCGACATCTAAGGAAGCGCGCATCGGCGTGCGATGTCAGCATGCCGCCGAGAGAACGTTCAGGGTCGACGGGCCGACGGACAGACTGCAGCGATCCGGGGGCGTTTAACGAGCGCGCGGCGATGGCCGACGGCAATAACCGATCCTGCAAGAGACTCAGTGAAAACTCGCTATTGCAGGTGCCTTTACGTGTTGGTCGGCGGAGTCGACCTAGTCGTTCCCAAATGCCGATTCGAGCAGCGCTTCGGGCGCCAGGTCGACGGCATTGGGCACGGCAGGCGTATTGTCGGGCGCAGCCATAGCCGGTTCGGCGGCCTCGGGCGTGCTACAAGCTGAACGACCGTCAGATAGTTGAACTGCTCGCATTGACCCGCGTCCACGGCGCCATGGTGATGATTCATGCCGAAAACGTCGATTGCATTGCGTGGCTCACCGAAGCGCCGCTGGAGGAAGGCATCACCGCGCCGATTGGCCACGCGGTGTTCCGCCCAATGCTGGTCGAGCGCGAAGCGACGCATCGCGCCGTCAGTCTCGCGCAGCTGGTCGACACGTCCGTGCTGATCGGGCACGTCTCCGGCCGGGAAGCGATCGAGTAGATTCGCTGGACTCAAAGACATGGCCTCGCCGTTTACGCCGAGACATGTCCGCACTATTTGCTGCTGACCGAAGACATGCGCGAAGATGGCCCTCGCGGCTATCAATGCATCTAGTCCGCCGCCGCGCGAAGAAGGCAATCGCCAGGCCGTCTGGGACGGTCTTGTGAACGGTACATTTCAGGTGCTCTCCTCGGACCATGCGCAGTTCATCGACACGGTCTGGTCGGGCCTGATTCCATGGCTCTACTCAAAGAAGTTCGATCTGGTGATGAGCATCCTGAGCTACACGTCCGAGCGCGAAAAGCACGTGGACTTCCCGTTGCCTTACGTTGAAGCCTCGCAGGCACTACTGATTCGTGCGGCGGATCTGAAGAGCGTCACCAGCCTTACGGGCACGAATGGCAAGGACGATAACATTCCGATGCTGGATGCACTCATGCAGCGCGCCAAAACGAATGCCGTCGATACGGTGATGATCGCTGGCGAGGTTGTGTATAACGACGGTCGCTTCACGCGCGTGGATCGTGATGCGATCCTGCGCGAGATCGAGCAGATGCTGGCGAAACCGCGCGCCTCGCAGGATCAGGCCAAGCGTGAATTGGGTCCAGCGGTGTTTCCCTACGTGAAGGCGTTCTACAGCGAATATTTTGCGCAAACGCCATCTGATCTGAAGACTGACGCCCCCGATGTCCTGACGATCATGTCGCCAGTTTCGGTGGCCATCAGTCCGTCGATCGGAGTGTCCGTTGAAACGGGTTAACCTTAGACTTGGGGTGAGCCGCTTCAGTGGACGTTTATGCAGTTGAATTCTGGCTATGTGGGCTTCCTCCGTTTGAGGCGACGTAGCGCGTCATCCACGGCCGGACGTTGGGTCGCTTGTCACGACCATGATGCTGGCCGGCAGTGGGCAACCCGTCGGCGGGCAAGGTCGGTTTTTGCGCGACCTGAATGCTTTCATAAGTCATCGGAGAACGATTGAGGTCGGTCGGAACCGGTGGACGCCAACTGGTTAAGCAGCGTCCTGATTCAGATAGTATCGGTGCGTGAATGTTCAGCTTTGGTTCTGCTTTGCGCAGGCACTCTTCCTTTCAGCGAGGTGCTCTCCTTTGCGCAGGAGTCAGCTGTGTGTAATCGAATTCGGCACTTCAATGCAGAGGGTTGGACTCCCATGTTAGGCTTCCCTCGGTCCTCGCTGTATGGGTTGTCGAGGAACCTGCATTTCGTTCTGTGTCTGGAGGGTTTGTGGATTTTGAACATCGTGGTTTTTGCGTGACCGCTGATGCTGCGGCGGATGAGCTTGGCGTTCAGTGGGTATGCCATGCAGTGATTGCACGTACCGACGGGGATGAGGGCAAGGGCACCCCCCCGGCAATCGAATTGGTCATTCCAAGGGCCAAAATCGACCCACTGATGGCGCTCAGTGCGCTTGAGCACCGGGCTCGAACCGAGATAGACGATTGGTATGAAAGAGGACTAGCGTAGGTGGTTTCTTTGCTCAGATGACGCCTCACCGCTTCCGAGCGAAGACTGCGAACGCCACCGCTGAGATTGCCCCGCTTCAGCGGACAGATTTGCAGTGAGATATTGAACGTGATTTGGCCTACATAGAGAGTTGAGTTGCAGATTGTCCAAGGGCGGGCAGCAGATCGCCTGTCACGACCATGACGCTGCCCGGCGGTGGACAATCTGCGTGGCCGACGGTCACGCGGGCCTCAAGGGCTACTGCTCAGACCTTGTGTTGCCATTGACTCGAAAGAGCGTTGAGCCAATGGCTGCGCACATTGATCCACTGCACGCGAGCGCGAGGCATCAGTCTCTTCATCACTTCGAAGCCAAGGCAGAGTGGTCCGACAAGGCTGTCATGCAGCGCGTACTCGAATGGGTCATGCCTGCGCTGAGCGCGTACGCCGCGGACGAACCGGGCTATTACTGGATTATTGACGACACCGGTTTCCCAACGAAGGGCCGTCATTCAGCCGGCGTAGCGCGTCAGTATTGTGGGCGGCTCGGGAAACAGGACAACTGCCAGGTCGCCGTGAGTCTGTCCGTCGCGACGCAACGAGGCAGTCATCCAGTTGCATGACAGCTCCATATTCCAAAAGAGTGGATTGAGGACCGGGAGCGTGCTGCTCGCGCGGGCCTTCCCGATGAACTGGACTCCTCGACCAAGCCGCAGATCGCATTGACACAACTGCGAGAGGCTCTTGCATCTGGCGTCACACCTGGCATGGTGCTCGTCGATGCGGGATATGGCGATGAGACTGCGTTTCGGGACGGCGTGACTGAACTGGGCCTGTTGTACTCGGTAGGGGTGCGGCCCGATAGTTCAGTGTGGGGGCCCGGCAAGGCGCACGCGGAAAGCCTCCAACGTTGTTGCGCCAGGCTCCCGGACACGAGCCGCTAGCGGTCAAGGAGCTGGCGATGCAATTACCGGCCCCTGCCTGGCAGTCCGTGACCTGGAGAGACGGCAGCAACGCAGCCCTTTCGTCACGCTTTGCTGCCGCACGAGTCCGCCCCGCACATCGGGACTATTGGCAAAGTGCGGTGCGCGACGAAGAATGGTTGTTCATCGAATGGCCCGATGGGAATAGCGAGCCACTCAAATACTTTCTCACGACAGTCCCTGAAGAAGTGACGCTGGAGAAACTGGTGTTTGTGACCAAAATGCGCTGGCGAATCGAGCGCGACTCTGAGGAACTGAAGCAGGAGTTCGGCCTGTGCCACCACGAGGGGCGCGGCTGGCGTGGCTTTCACCACCACGCCACACTGAGTATTACTGCGTATGGATTTCTGATGGCTCAGCGGCTTCGCATGGGATCGGATCCAGGAAATAAAAAAAACTTCGCCGGACGGACGCTGTCTGTCCTTCCCACGGATTACATCGCTCGCGGCATTCCAGCGCGCACAGCGCCACGTCCCTGATTCCATTACAACACTACGAGTGCTTCTCGCGATACGGCTACTACGCTCGTTTCTCAACACAAGAGTATAGCGACCGATTGATCCATTTATGACACAGTAAGACTAGAAAGGCGGCGCTCGCGGTGCTGCCCTCGCCTTCACCGAGAGAGTCGTGGGCAACGAGAGCCGAATATCCAACAGCGGCTCTCGTAGCCATGCTTTCTAGTGTTCATTTACGGTTGGCGATTAAACCATTGTAGATAGCTTTATCAAGCAACCCCGTCTGAGATAGATGTGTGCGCTTCTGGAAATCCAGAATTGTCTCCGGATATTCTGAATCGGCGAGATCCGCCACTCTAATTTTGTATCTCGCTTTCTTCATCGCAGCAACCTGGAAGTTTCTGATCGTTCCCGCTCTGTCGGCCATGCAGGCGACTCGGGAACAGAGCGTCGCCGATTCCGAAGCAACATGTTTCGGTTGGTCCACCGGTGGATCGCCTCCATCGGACTCGATGACACGGCGTACGGCACGCACACCATGCGGTGCACAAAGGCTTCATTGATTTACCGGCGAACGAAGAACCTTCGGGCGGTACAGTCGTTTGCTGATGCCGCGCAGCCCGCTCACACGCGTTCACAACTTTTTAGCCGGACGGATGGAATAATCGCGCGTGTTATTCGTTACGCACCCTGCGCTTTTATCTAGCCAGTTCAGCCATTGCAATCGCACGAAATCGCACACGAAATAAGCCTTCGTCGCAGGAATAAACCTCGCGTCCTCCTCGTTCAATGACCGTTACGGCCTTTGGACAGAGCAAGGAGTATGGTCATGAAGTCTCTACTCAACGTGTTCGGTGTCGTTGCATGCGGCGCGGCCATCGCGACTCTCGTATCGTGCGGCGGCGGCTCCAGTTCGAACAATTCAACCGCGCCCATGCAGTCGTCGTTCGGTGTGACGGCCCTCGTGTCGGATGGCGTGGTGTCCGCCGCGCACGCTGACGCGAATCTGAAGAACCCTTGGGGCGTCGCCTTCAACCCGAAAGGTTTCGTCTGGGTCGCTGACAACGGCACCAATGTCGCGACGCTCTATGACGGCAACGGCGTGCCGCAATCGCTGGTCGTCACGATACCCGAGGGCAAGAACGGTTCAGCGTCGCCCACGGGCATCGTCTTTAACGGCACCCAAAGCTTCACCGTCACGGAAAACGGCAAGTCCGGCGTCGCTGCCTTCATCTTCACGGGCGAAGGCGGCACCATCACCGCGTGGGCGCCCGCCGTCGGGCCGACCAACGCGTTCGTCATGTACGACGACGGCACGGGCGGCGCCGTGTACAAGGGTCTCGCGCTCGCCGCGATGAACGGCAACAACTTCCTTTACGCGACCGACTTCCATAACAACAAGATCGATGTCTTCAATACCGCCTTCACCAAGGTCGCGATGCCAGGCGCCTTCACGGACCCGGCGATTCCGGCCGGCTTTGCGCCATTCGGCATTCAGGCGATCGGCTCGAATCTGTTCGTCACTTACGCGATGCAGGATGGGGCCAGGCACGACGATGTCGCGGGCGCGGGACTCGGCATGGTCGACGTGTACGACACGGCGGGCAACCTGAAGCAGCACTTCGCGACGGGCGGTCTGCTAAACGCGCCCTGGGGCATAGCGCAAGCGCCCGGCAACTTCGGCACGATGAGCGGCGCGATACTGATCGGCAATTTCGGCGACGGCACGATCAACGCGTTCAATGCATCGAGCGGCCAGTCGATGGGGCGGCTCAATGGACCGAACGGCAGTCCGGTCGTCGAGAATGGCGTGTGGGGCATCGCGTTCGGCAACGACCTCAGCAATCAGCCTTCCAATACGCTGTTCTTCGCGGCGGGGCCGAATGACGAAGCCAATGGCGTCTATGGAAGAATCGATTTGAATACGACGTCGAGCTCAGGTGCGAACACGGGTTCGGGTTCGAGTACGGGTACAAGCACGAGCGGAGGAATGAGCATCGGGATGTAGCGCTGAGCGCGCAATAGACAACGGCCGTTCTGTATGCGAGAACGGCCGCATTTTTCGAGGCGACGCGCGCCTCGGGGCTGGCGACGCAACACGGCAGGCTGCACTTCAGGCCGCGACGCGGGCAGGATTGACTTCGATGGTCACATGCAACAGAAGAAGGAGATTCGCATGGATCAACCCCGGCTTCCTGGCGCAGAGATCCGAGGCGTCGAGACCATGGCGTTCCAGATAGCCCGGGCGCTTGTTCGCGACGAAGATGTCTGCATCCTTCAGCAGAAGATCGAATTTGGCGCGATCCTCTTTCGAGTAATCCAGGAGCGTTGAGCGCATCCCGACCTGAACGTCCCACGCGAACGCTTCGATCTCGCTGTCGTGCGGCCGCCAGATGTTGAGGACATCGGCGCCGTACAAAGCGAGGTCCCTACCGATGACCGCTCCGGCAATCACGTGACCCATTCCGAGTGCGCGAATGCCATCCGACGGACTGGTGCCGTCATTCGTGAAAGGGATCGGCTCGCTTTCGCCAATCTATTTCGACGTTGATCAGCGACATTCTCGAGAGCACCTCGGTGTACTGAAGCTCCTTCCGGAATTCCTCGAAGGTGCGAACCCTCGCGATAGCGATCCCGGCCTCCGCCGCCGCATTCACCAGGTCGTCGACGCGCCACTACAGAATGGCGTTGCGCACGGATTCCGGGCTGGGTCGCACCTGAGCAAGCTGAGCTCGCGGACCGCCAGCTTGGGGTAGATGTTCAGGCGGATGACGCGCCGCCCGTCGCGGGTTTCGCGGAAGAGATTCGGATCGACTTCCAGGACCGGTGGACGTCCATTGATCGTTTCCCATTTCAGATCAAAGAACCCGGAGAAGCGCCGCAACGCTTTACGGACATCCACTTCGATGTCCTGGTCCTCGCCGGTCCGCAGCCGCCACAGCGCAGAGACGCCGACCGCCTTCGCGGCCTCGCGTGGCGTGGCCGGGTCCGTACCTTTAGCGCGCAGTTCCTTTGGTGCGCAGTTCGATGAGGCCGAGCAGCAGCTCGTCGCGTTCTGCCTCCAGCTCCTCGATGGAGCGCGATCCGACTTCGGCATGAACGCCGTCGATGAGCTTCTTCTGCACTTCCGGCGTCAGCTCAGGCGAGCCGAGATCCTTCCAGCCAGCCGTCATCGGACCGGTGAACTGATGGAAGAAGTGCTCGATGCCGCCTGGACCGCCGCCGAGGTGATTGAGCATCATGTTGCCCATCACGCCCCAGCGCAGGCCCGGCCCCCATGAGAGGGCAGTGTCGACGTCGGCGGCGCTCAGCACACCCTCCGCCACCAGGTAATAGACCTCGCGCGCCACCGCGAACTGCAGACGGTTGGCGACGTGGCCCTGCAATTCCTTGTGCAGGCGCACCGCCTGTTTCCCGATCGACGTATAAAACTCCGTGGCGCGCCGGATCGTCTCTTCCGAGGTCTTTGTCCCGCCGACGATCTCGACCAGCGGCATCAGGTGCGGCGGATTGAATGGATGGCCGACCACGCAGCGCTCGGGATGCAGCACGGCGCCCACCTGGATGCTGCTCATGGGCAGGGTCGACGTGCTCGACGCGATGATCACGTGGGGAGGCAGCAACTCATCGAGTTGCCGATAGAGATCCTGCTTGAATTCGAGCCGCTCGGGGCCGTTTTCCTGAACGAGGTCCGCATCCGTGAGCGCCTGCGCGAGCACGGGCGTAAACGTCAGGTTCGTTTGCGACGCGCCAGGCGAAAGGCCCAATCTCTCGAGCGCCGGCCAGGCGGACTCCACGAACTTCCTGAGCTGGGCTTCCGCATTCGGCGCGATGTCCGTCGCAACGACCTGCAGTCCCTTGGCGAGAAACAGCGCACTCCAGCTGGCGCCGATCACACCGGCGGCGGCGAAGGACGGCTATTACATGAATCTGGTATGAGCCAATCGAGGCTATCCACATTCGACGCTTGTTGAACAACGAGGCTAGGTACCTGGATGTGCCTCGGATTACATAAAAAAGCAATGCCTGGACCGAGACGACGTTAGCCTGTTCATTGCTTGGATAGCAGCGGACCGTATGGCGTGGTAACTCTGCTTGCCTCGCTATTTCGCGCACCGCTGTCCCGCGAAGCAACCGGCGCCGGCGTTCAAACCCCAGGCTCGTCGCGCGTATCGATCCCCTCTTGGACCGGACATGGGCCTTTTAGCGACGCGTGAGCCTGTTTTGTCCAGTGACGCGCAGACGCATCGCGTCGGCAAGCCGGCTGTCAGCGTTCGACGCCCGGAAGAGGCGCGCCGCATTTCTAAACGATTTACATAAAAATGCGGAGAGCGAACGCTTGCTGAGGCATCCGGCACTCGGATGCACCTCAAAAATGGAGCGACAACACACGGCGATAATTGATGTAACCCTTGTGGGGCAAGGCGCGGCGCCGGAGGCATTGATCGCTGCGACAGAACGGATAACGATGACGATGCGCGAGCTTGACAGGTTCAAGGTCATTCAGGACGTCGCCGACGGCAAGCGCAAGCCGTGGCCAGCCGCAGAACGGCTCAGGTTGACCACGAGGCAGATCCGGCGGCTGGTCGCGACTCCGACATACCTACCGAACAATTGGTTATTGACCTATCACACTTCAGGCAGTGAACCGGGCGATCGCTAAATCCAGGGCCGCGATCCTTGCCCTCCTGCCATCGGATGAATATGCCGCCGCCCTCGGCGCCCTGGAGGCAGCACAACGTGCTCTCCATACTCAATAGAAGTGATAGCTCCGGCGTTCGCGCACGGCCTGGCTGCGACGTCGGTCTGGCGCGTGGCAGGCCAAACGATTATCTGGCCACCGCCCGCGGCCGCCTCTCGTTAAAGGGGCTGCGAGGTCCGCGCGCCAAGGCATCGAGCTCCATGACACCCCGTGAAATAACTTCCGCATAGCCTGTTACGGCGTCCTTCGCTAATGTGCGCGTATCGGATGCGATGACCTGATCCACAACTTCACCGCAGGCGATACCTCCCGCCACTTACCGTTATGGCATCGTCATGGAACAACTTGGAAAATTCACGCTTTATGTCACGGCTTTCGTCATTGCCGTATCGCTGGTCGAAGCTCTCTGGCTCAGCCGGAAAAACCGCATTACGGCCACGCCATTTGCATGGCACGAAGTGTGGCTGTCGCTCGCCGATGTCCTCGGGCGCAAGCTCCTCGCGCTGTTGCCGCTCTCCCTCGCAACACCTGTGTTCGCCCTCGCCTGGGAGCATCGCATCTTCACGGTGGAACTCAATAGCGCGCTGATGGTGCTGGCCCTCTTCATCGGCCAGGAATTCTGCTACTACTGGTATCACCGCGCGTCGCATCGCATTCGCTTCTTTTGGGCCACACATGCTGTGCACCACTCGCCGAACCAGTTGACGCTTTCCACCGCGTACCGGCTCGGCGTGACGGGCAAGCTCTCGGGCTCGGCGATCTTCTTCGCGCCGCTTGTGTGGCTCGGCGTGCGCCCCGAAGTCGTTCTGCTGACACTCTCCATCAACCTCATGTATCAATTCTGGCTGCATACCACGTGGATCCCGAAGCTCGGCTGGCTCGAGTATGTGTTCAATACGCCGTCCTCGCACCGCGTGCACCACGCGGCCAATGTCCAATATCTGGATGCGAACTACGGCGGCGTACTGATAGTCTTCGACCGGCTGTTCGGCACCTACGTCGAGGAACGGGCCGACGAACCCTGCCGCTACGGTCTCGTCACGCCGACCACCTCACGCAATCCGTTCGTCGTCGAATTCGAGCACTGGGCGACGCTACTGCGGGACGTTGTGAAGGCGAAGAACGTGTGGATCGCGATCAATCACGTGATCCAGCCGCCGGGCTGGCTGCCGGATGGCGGCGGCGAAACCACGGAAGAGCTGCGCCGCAAAAGCAAGTCAGCGCATGGCGAGTGCGAAGTGGCAAAAGGCTAACCATTGATCCATGCAACCAGAGTACCCACCATCTGCGCGCGGACCCCGCCTGGAACACGCGCAGCTTCAGCCCCGGTACAAGCCATTCACCCGCGACAGGCTGCGAAAAGAGCCGTTTGCCGACCAGCCGTTTGGACCCAGGTCAGAACTTGCGAAATCTAGTATCCGGGTCGGGCCGCGACCGCCGGCGGTGCTTACGCGAACGGCGGGTGTTCGGTCCGGGCCGTTACGATGCGAGGACAGCTGTGGTGCAAATTGCGGGCGCAAGCGAAAAACGGTGTATTCACCATTGCATCATCGTGCTGAAAGGACTGCCTTCCAAACAGCGGGCGCAACGGTATCTTTGAGGCGCAACCATGCGAGGTTGAACTGACCTTTAAGAATGCCGTGCATCAATTCGATGCCCGATGTCGTAATGGCAGCATCCCTGAAGCGTTTGAACCCAAGCATTGCGTTTGTTCTGGACTTGACGTTGCGATGGTCCTGTTCGATCAGGTTCTTGAGATATTTTGAGGACCGGACCTTAGTATCCTCAGGCAGCGGGCCCTCAGCCTTCATCTCGCGCACAGCGCGATGCGAGGCCGCGTAGCCATCGAGCGTCATCGTCTTCGGCGACTGGATCTGATGCTTGATGGCCCGACGGAAAAACCCTTTGGCTGCCTTCGCGCCACGCTTTGCGCAAAATAAGAAATCTACCGTCTTGCCGGCCCGATCGACCGCCCGGTAAAGATAGACCCATCTGCCGCGGATCTTCAGGTACGTCTCATCAACCCGCCATGACTGTCCCGCAAGTGTTGCAAAACGGTTCCAACGTTTGGCGAACTCGGGCGTATAGAGCCGCACCTAACGCAGGATCGTCGTGTGTTCTGCGAAGTCAAGGAATTCCTGGTCGCAATTGCACCGCACGATCGTTGATGCCGGGCCAAACGCTTCATCTTCCAACGAGCCACACGGAACACCAGCGTTCTCTAAAGTTGGCCTTGGGCTCCCTATGCTTTCACAAAAGCAGATCTTCGCGGACCGGAAACAATCAAGCAGGTCGAATGTCCCGATTGAACGGACTGATTGTCCTAAAACCTGTTGGAACGCATCCATCACGTTCAAGTTACCAAAGGGCGCCTGGTGAGGAGAGTCAAGGCGCTCGTCGTCGGCAATCCCCTCGACGCAAGGGTCCAGGTCGGACCGATCATCAACGAACGCCAAGCCGTCAACGCCGAGCGGATCGTGTCGCAGACGGTGGCCAAAGGCGCGAAGCTGCTGACCGGTGGCTCACGCAACGGACTGTTCTTCGAGCCGACCGTTATCACCGGAGTGACAGCCGGCATGGCGGCCTTCGACGAGGAAGTCATTGCACTCGCCAATGCCGCCGAGTACGGCCTGTCAGCGGCGGTGGCGTCCTCCGACCTGGCCCGCGCCCAACGCGTCGCTGATGGGCTGCATTCCGGTGCAATCCACATCAACGATCAGACCGTGGTACATGGGATTTACGGCCCGATTGGCGGCGTCGGTATTTCCGGAAACGGCTTCGGGCGGCGCGTCCAGCAATGCCGACCAGTTCAGCGAGTGGCAATGGATCACAGTGCGCTCGCAGATCCCCGCCTATCCGTTCTGATCCATGTCAGCGGAACCGTCGCACCTTCGTCTTTTCTGCCACTCACCCACTCATTCCTCAAGCACACGGTGCGAACTATGAGTACGGCCCGTCGCATTGATGTTCACCAGCACGTCGTCCGGCCCTTTTGGGCTGAGGAGCTTCCATCACATTGTCTCAGCAGATATCGCCGGCACCTTCACTGCACAACGGGACGCCTACAAGAACTTCACTGCCACCGAGCGCACATCGGTTAATCATGGCAATGCCTGGACATTGTTTCCCCGTCTCGCGCCGCCAGACAACAAGGCTGCTTGAATGGCTGCGTGCGGCCTGACGGTGAAGGTCGCCGAGCACCGCGCGGAACCGCGAGGATTGATGCGCGTGTAATCCAGCTGCGCCCGCCCACGTCGGCTTTTCGGCGAAGGCAGGTCGCAAGTCGGTTCAGCACTCCTCGTCTCAGCGACGAGGCGAATCAGCAACCCGACGACCTGTCCGAATTCCCGGCGCCCCCTCTCTTTTAACCGGGTCGCAAACATGCTGCGAGGTTCTGTGCGACCGCAACAACACAGCGCACTACGCCAGCTTCACTCACTCCACGACACCATCCACGTAATTCCTTTGTCCGCGCAAACGCTTCACAATTCTGCCAAACGCGTGCCACTGCTGGGCCATCAATCCGTTGCCATACGAACGTCCCGGACCATGCGGCACGGGAAGTTGGTCGCGGATGCCGGTCGGCTCGACCGCGGGGTTCCATGAAGCGGTGCGGAACAACATGTCCCACCATGGAAATAACACGCCGAAATTGCAGCCGTAAGCCGTGCCTTCATGGCCGTAGGCCACCGCATGATGGCGGCGGTGAAATGTCGGGCTGACGATGATGCGCTCGAGCAGCCAGCCATACGGCAACCGTGCATTAACGTGCTGGATGCTCTGCATGAAGTTGCTGACTGCGACGAGCACCACGAACTGGTTCGGCTGCACGCCGATAAACAGCGAGATTGCCGCGAAGAACGCTACCTGGATGATGTCGTCGAGAAAGTGGTTCCGGTCATCGGCCCACAGCGACATCTGCTGCTGGCTGTGATGCACCGCATGCAGTTCCCACCACACCCCGAAACGATGCTGCCAGCGGTGATACCAGTAGCCGGCGAAATCGAGCACGACCAGATAGATCAGGAACGACACGACTGGCTGATCCGTCACGCCCGGCCAGAGGCTGTCCATATCGATGTTCGGTATGCCGTAGACCGCGATCAGACTCTGCCAGTGATCGAATAACGGCTGCAGCATGAAAAAGAACGCAATGTTGATGATGCCGAGCTTGACGATCCATGTGTAGATCACGTCGGCGCGCAGCGCCTTGCGATCCTGCCACAGCTCGACGGGACGCAGCGCTTCGAGCGGCCGTAAGGCGAGATACGTCACGACGATTTCCAGCACGCCGATGATCACCCAGTACAGTGCGTCATAGGTGTCTTCATCGTAACCCATCAAGCCGAAGCGATAGAAGAACGGCTGCACGACGTCGACATATAACAGCGTCTGCAGCGCGGACACCATATTGTCGAGTTGTGCGACGATTTCATGAAACATCAGAATCCTCGTGTTTTACCAGTTCTGCCAGTACTCATGTAAGGGCAAGGTTGAGACGACTCGCCCAGATCAGTCCGGATTGGGCGACACGACCGGCGCGCGGTTGTCGAAAAAGATGCCGTGCGGCGAGCGGCCCACCGCAATAGTGTCGATCAGCTTACGGGTGGTCATATCGATGACGCCCACATGCCTCGCGAAACGGAACCCCACCCATAGATAGCGCTTGTCGGGAGTTAGTTCCATGTCGTCGGGCCCAGGCATCAGGCCCGTGATATCGCCGACATTGGTGAGTGCGGTGTAGTCGATGATGCTGATGGTGCTATCGACTCGATTGGAGACCACCACGTGCTTGCCGTCGTCGAGGTTGCGGAAGTTGTGCGCGCCACGGCCCGTGCGGATCTTCTTGACGATCTGCTGCTTGTGCCAGTCCACCACGGTCACGTCGTCTTCGCCGGTCATGCCGACCAGCAGATAGTGGTCGCCGGGTGTCATCCACAGACCAGCGGGTTCATTGCCCACGTGCATTTTCCAAAGCACTTTCTGGGTCGGCAGATCAATCGCCGCGAGTTCGCCCGAATCCTGCAACGTAACGAACACCGTGCGGTTGTCCGAGGCGAACGTCATGTGACTAGGAGTCTTCGCCAGTTCGATATGCTTGACCAGCGTCATATTCGTGCCGTCATAGCGATAGATGTCGACGCGGTCCATACGCAGAGCAGCAGTGACGAACCACTTATGATCCGGAGAGAAGCCTAGTTGATACGGGTCTTCGATGTCCTGCACAGTACGCTGCACCTTGCCGCTATGCGGGTCGAGAAACATCAGGTTGTTCGACACCGAATCGGCAACGATCAGAGAGCGGCCGTCGGGCGTGATCATCAGATGGTGCGGTTCCTTGCCGGTCGACTCTGTGCCTACAACCTTATGCGTGGCCTCGTCGATCAGCGTCAGTTGCGATTCACCGGAATCTAGAACGATCACGTTATCAGCGGCATTCGCACAATTAGTTACGGCCAGGACACCCCACAGCGCGGCGAGCGCCGCGCTCCTTGTAATGGAAGCGATAGAAGATGGCATTTGAATCGTAATCACGTGGGAAGATACTTTGAGGTTGAATGTAATAAAGATGTCGGGGTTCATCTACCGTGGTCGAGACCGTCATCATTCAACGTTTGTAACGCCGCTGCCGATGACACGACAGGCGAGGTCAGATGCAGAAATTGTCGGGCGACCACGCAATCGAACGTTCAGTTTTCTGTGAGCCCTGAGAGCGCATCACTTCGACCAGCGTGAAGTGATTTCGTGCGCCATTCTGTTGCAATACCTCGATGTGTAGCACAGCCGGATCGTGCCGCGCCCGTTTCGCATGCGACCACAAATCGCCAATGAAATTTCACGCGATCCGGCGCAATGTCCACGTGCACAACTGCGTAAAGCGCTGTTTTGACACACCCTTTAAGTCCCGTACATCGGCAACAGCGCTGTAAGCGCCAATACGCGCTCCTTCAACACTTCATGCAACTGCCGGATCGCGGGAAGGAACTGCTTGCGATGCGCGCAGATCAGATTCAGCGGCGCCGCTTCGCCGGGCTGCTCGGGCATCAGCACTTCGAGTCGGCCCGCCCGCACGTCTGCGCACACGTCGAGCCACGATTTGTATGCAATACCGTGGCCCTCGATCGCCCAGCGCCGTACCACGTCCGCGTCGTCGCAAAAGAGCGACCCGGCGACGGCGACCTGGCGGAGTTCGCCCCCCACGGGGAACACCCATTTGTCGTAGACGCGGCCGCCCAGGACATAGAGCAGACAGTGGTGTGCTGCCAGTTCGTCCAGCGTGCGCGGCCGGCCATGCCGTTGCAGATAGGCGGGCGACGCGACAAGCACACGCCGGTTGTCGCTGGCAAGCGGCAGCGCGACGAAGCTAGCGTTATCGGCGCGGCCGTAGCGGATGGCGATCTCGACCGGATCGCGAAACATATCGGTCAGTTGATCGGACAGAAAGAGCCGCACCAACAGCTTCGGATGCGCCTCGCGAAACGCAGTGATCCAAGGCAGCAAAACATTGCGACCCAGATCCGACGGCGCCGCGATCTGCAAAAGCCCCTGCAGCGCATCCGCTCCGCTATGCAGGCACTCCCGCCCCTCCTGCAATGTCGCGAGTACCTGCTTCGCGTACGGCAGATATTCCTCGCCTTGGGCGGTAAGCCGCAGGCTGCGCGTTGAGCGCGCGAACAAACGAACGTCGAGCTCCCGCTCGAGCCTCTGAATTGCCGCGCTGACTTGGCCTGGCAGCAGGTCCGCTTCGCGGGCAGCGTTCGAGAAGCTGCCGAGCGCGGCGGTGCGCGCGAACAGCGCCAGGTCGTCGAACCGGATCATTTTCATTCCTGTAGTGAAAGTTCTACCCGATTCTCCCTGTTTTTCGAACTGCTTGTGCAACGCATCATCACAACAATTTCCGAGTCGCCAAAGCGGCTCGCTCTCGACCATCACTCCAGTAACACAGATGAAAGCCATTGTTTACGACCAGCACGAGCTGCCGATCGAAGATCCGCGCGCACTCTACGAAACGGAATTGCCGAAGCCCGAGCCAGGGCCGCGCGATCTGCTCGTGAAGATTCGCGCCATCGCCGTGAACCCCGTCGACACCAAGGTCCGTGCGGGAATGCTCGGCGACACGCCGCGCTTGCTTGGGTGGGATGCCGTCGGGACGGTCGAGGCCGTCGGCGCGTCCGTCACGCTCTTCAAGGTCGGCGACGACGTGTTTTACGCCGGCTCCGTCACCCGCCCCGGCGCCTATGCGGAGTACGGAGTAGTCGACGAGCGCATCGCCGGTCATCGACCCGCAACGCTCGATGACGCGCGTGCCGCCGCGTTGCCGCTCACTTCAGTCACGGCCTGGGAGCTGCTCTTTGATCGCCTCTGCGTCGCCGAAGGCGGTGGCGACGGCGATGCTCTCCTGATCATCGGCGCAGCCGGTGGCGTCGGCTCGATTCTCATTCAACTCGCGCGGCAACTGACGAAGCTGCGCGTGATCGCCACGGCATCACGACCGCAGACGCAAGAATGGGTCCGCGAACTGGGGGCGCACGACGTCATCGATCACACGCGCCCGCTGAAAGAAGAGCTGAGCCGGATCGGCGTTGAGCAGGTGCGCTATGTCGCAAGCCTCACCCATACCGAGTCGCACTATCCCCAGATCGTCGAGGTGCTCGCGCCGCAAGGCAAGCTTGGCGTCATCGACGATCCGAAAACGCTCGACGCGATGCCGCTCAAATTGAAGGCAATCTCGCTGCACTGGGAACTCATGTTCACGCGGTCTTTATTCGAGACGCCAGATATGATCCGCCAGCACGAGATCCTCGAGCGCATCGCCGCGCTGATCGATGCAGGCACGCTGCGTACGACACTCGGCCAGCATTTCGGGACGATCAACGCCGAAAACCTGCGGCGCGCGCACGTGTTCATCGAGAGCAATCGCACGCGCGGCAAGATCGTTCTCGAAGGGTTTTGAGTCGCCAGTCGGTTTTCTGTTTCGATTACCTGTCATCTCCATAAGAAGATATCTCCATGAATTTGATTGACGCCGTGCAAACCCGTCACACTGTCAAAGCATTTGAGCCGGGTTATTCGTTGCCGCAAGCATCGGTCGATGCGTTGCTCGCCGCGCTTCACTACAGTCCTTCGTCGGTCAACTCTCAGCCTTCGCACTTTGTCGTCGCGTCGACGCCAGAAGGCCGCGCGCGCATGGCCAAGGCAACGCAAGGCGCCTACGCGTACAACGAACCGAAACTGCTAAACGCCTCGCACGTGATCGCGCTGTGCATGCGCACGGACATGGATGCGGCCCACCTCGACACTATCCTCAAGCAGGAAGGCCACGACGGGCGGTTCCAGATCGACGGAGCGAAGGACATGCAGGACAAGACGCGCCGCTCGTATGTGGACATGCACCGCTACGACTTGCGCGACGTGCCTCAGTGGATGGAGAAGCAAGTGTATCTCGCGCTGGGCGGACTGCTCGTCAGCGCGGCCGTGCTCGGCATCGACGCGACGCCGATGGAAGGCTTCGATTCGCGCGCACTAGACCTCGAGCTTGGACTGCGCGAACGTGGGCTTACGAGCGTCGTGCTGGCGGCTTTCGGCCGTCGCAGCGACCAGGATTTCAACGCCAGGCTACCGAAGTCGCGCCTGCCGCGTGAGCAGGTCTTCACTTTCGTGTGATCGTGGTAACACGCCGGCCTCCCGGCGTGTTACTACACAGGCGAGGTCCGCCGGTTTCTTCCCTGTCGCCGGAGCAAGACGCTCGAGCGATCGTCGTTCCGGGTACGGGCGCAGAAATCATCCGTATGATGCGTGATCGGTCTGTTCGAGTCTCGCCCGCAGATGCAGGCACAGGTTGTCCCCTGCCTAGTCACGTCATCGCTCACATTGCCGGGTATCTTCTCAATCGAGTCAATCGCGCCGACGAGCTGATGCCATGGGTCGTTGGCCATCAGATTCACTCCGACCCTACCTGAACCCACTTCCAACTACGTGCGGCACTTTGACATCCGTGCGCGTTCAATCGCGGTCACGATTGGACATGTACGGATATTCTGCCGACTCTACTGACTGAAGACGTCACTCACGAACCCGACGAATCTGGCGCGAAAAATAACCAGTTGGCGCTGCGGACAAGTTGCAAAAACCGATCCGATCCGACGTTGACCATCGAGAAATATCACGTCGTTTCAATCGGTGGCTGCCAAAAAGGCCTTCCGCGCAAAGTACCTCGTCGCTGCGACTATGCTCAGTATCAATACCACTGCTGTTAGACGGAATATGGCAATCTCGAAGAAGTGCTCCGGTACGTCAGCTACGAAAATGGCTGTCAAGATAACCAACTGGATCAACATCGCCGCCACTGACGCGACTATCAGATGCGCACGAAAGGCACGCACGTTCTCCGGCGCTTTCAGTTTCGGCAACTGCGCCAAACTTAGCTCGGTTCTCATACCGGCTAGTGTCTCCCGCATGACTTAATCAAACCGATTGACGCAGGCCAGAAAAGAGACAGACATTGGCAGACCGATGGTCACCGCGTGCACTGACGATCAGTATCAATGATGGGAATAGATCGAGTGGGCGCCCACGATACTCGTGGGCGCACTAGCCTGCGAAGACCCATTCAACACGCCACCCGCATCGGTGTTGCTCGATGCGGTGACGTCCTGCGCGTTGAGTTGGGCCTCTGCCGTCTGGATATCAGCGGGATAGTTCAGTTTGCTCGGCCGGTACCCGGACTGTTCCAACCTGATCAGGTCCGTCTGTACGTCCGTACGCGTCACTGGCACACTAGCGTCCTGAGCGAAGGAGGCGGTCGGCAGTGCGAGCAGCCCAATAACCAGGGCAACATAAAAATGGGACTTCATCGTGGATCACCTCATAAATGTGAGTTTGGTCGGTTTCGATCAGTGATCGAAACCACTGATCTCGTTCCTCGCCGCAAGGGGAGTGAGCTACAGGTATTTTGTATAGTGAAGGTGGACGTGTCCTGACGCTCGCATTACATCAACGTCATATTTGGATTTGGACGCCCGGAGCGAGGCGCCAATAGTCCTTGCATCTATGAGGCGCGGACGCTCACCGAACATGACAGCGGGCGGCTCACACGTGTCGCGATAGGCCGAGGAACCGTCGGCAGAAGAATGGCTAGCGCGCGGCCGCTGATCTCAAACGCGTGTCATGCCACGCCCAACGTAGGGCTCCGCCTGGACCATGTCTACCGGCAGCGGAGGTGCAACGACGCGGTCGGAACGATGCATCGCCTTCACGTTCCTGCCGTAGCTCCTTCCACACAACTTTCGAGCTTGCTTCCTTTAAATCAGACTCTCTGACCCGAAAACGGGTCGGGATGCGGCAGGTGCAGCTTGCGGCAGCGAACAGGTTTCATTGCGGCACTGGAGCCGCAATATTGCCACCCGCCGCTTTCCCCGCATTGTCATCGTCAACTGCGCTTGAGCCATGACCGGGTATGTGTCGCGATTCATGACTTTTTTGTCATTTCCCGTCCATCTTGCCGCAAGGAAGTCTTTCTATAATTACCTGCCTGCCATTTCGAAGAGCACTGCCGACGCGATTCCAATAGAGTCGCCAGCATCGGCATTTGACCTGGTAGTCCTTGTCATAGCAAGCATGGTCTTCAGAGACTACGGCGACGCTACCCGTACCTGGGTACTTCCTTGAAATTGCGTCGCAGCGCGGCGCCAAGTTTAGACGTATCGTACGCTACCCAATTGACTCTGCCTCAACGCGACACGCTGCGCAGGTTCAATTAGCGTAATGTACTATCTGCACTGAATGCACGAGTCGCTATGCGAAAGGGTTTTCATCATGCGTATCCTTATCGTCGAGGACGAACCGAAGATGGCCTCCTACCTTCGCAAAGGCCTAATGGAGGCAAGCTTCATCGTCGATGTTTCTAACGACGGTAACGACGGTTTGTTCCTCGCGCTCCATGAAGACTACGATCTCATCGTACTCGACGTCATGCTCCCGGGCCTCGACGGGTTTGAGGTACTCAGGCGCCTGCGAGCAAAAAAA
>NZ_JARESU010000143.1:0-19618 GCF_046027075.1 Paraburkholderia sp. RL18-085-BIA-A
CCTTGGCGGGGCGTTGTGTGTTTGGTGATATACAATATTCCACACACAGTATTTCTACAAGCAGATTTTGCTGAAGAGACGGGATTGCTGCATTGCTGCTCGTGGAAGGTCGGGAATCGGGGCTGCTGCGGGGTAGAAGGTTTGCATTGCACAAACCGCAGGGAGATTCAAAGGTGGCGGTAAACGCCAGAATTTCGCATTGTCGGTGTAGCGAGTCTCGACTGAGAAAGGCAGCTTCTGTCGCCGTCCTCGCCTCTGCATCCGACAACAAAAAAGCACTGCAATGCTCGACGCGTGGCAATGCCTGCCGATTCTTAATACGTACGCCGACGCTGGCTGCCTACAGCCGGTAGGTCGCGCCGCCAATCATGCGAGGCTCAGTCGAGGAAATCGCAGTTCGCCTCGACGAACGCCGCCAGTTCGAGCGAATGCTGGCGCACGAGGCTCTCGACCAGTTCGGTATCGCGCCGCTCCAGCGCCTCGATAATGCGCATGTGATCGACAATCGAGCGTGATGCCCGGTTGCTTTGCGAGATCGTCATCTTGCGGATTGCGCGCACGTGCACGAACAGATTCTTCATTGTGTCGAGCAGAATCTGCGATTGCGAGAGCTGCACGATCGCCTGATGAAACGCGATATTCGCTTCCGAGTACTCGTCGATTTGCTCGGCCGGCGCGGTGTCGCGGAAGTCGTCGAACATGCGCCTGAGACCCGCAATCTCACCTCCGGACGCGCGCTGCGTAGCAAGGCGCGCGGCCATGCTTTCGAGCGCCGCCCACATGTAGATCATGTCGACGATCTCTTTCTTCGTCTTGCGCTGAATATAGATGCCACGGCGCGGCACCGTACGGAGAAAACCTTCCTGTTCGAGCAGAGTCATCGCTTCGCGAACCGGCGTTCGGCTTACGCCGAGCGCCTCTGTCAATTCCTTTTCGTCCAGCCGGATCTCTTCGCGCGAGCGATAGATGTCGGCTTCGGCAATCGCCTGCTTCAGTTTTGCATAGGCCTGGTCGCGCAGCGAAGCCGTCGCGTTGATCGGCTCGAGCGTCAGCGGCAATGCCATTGGACGAAAATCGGTTTGCGTATCAGCCATTGTCAGTGCTTTCCAGGTTTGGAGCGACCCGTTGCCTTGGGACATCCGTGCGATGTATGAGCTTTATATACCATATATTACATATCTGGGCGGGTCTAGTTAGTGCGATCCATGGCTCACGCCAACGTGTGGATGCTGCGCGGCATGTGCTGTACCTGTATAACCAGGAAACGCGAAAAGCGGCCTTTGCAGCAACTGCAAAGGCCGCGACGCAGCGCGTTCGGATACGCTGTGGGGGTGGTATTGCCGCCGCCGCAATGTATGAGGCGGCGCAAGGACATCAACTCAGTAAGACCATAAGGGAGGCATGGGCTCGCGCCTTGATTGCGGCGAGCGGCCGACGAAGGCTACGACCGTGCTTGCGCGACGACGACGCCAGCCGACGCGCCGGAGCTGTTCTCGATCCAGCGTTTTCTCATCGGCGCAAGTATGAATTTGGCGGACACGGCTGCCGCGATCGACACCACCGCCGCAGAAATAAACACCGTGCTCCACCCGCCGTTCGCCGACAACACCGAGGCGATAGGCACCAGCATCGACGCGGTGCCCTTCGCGGTGTAAAGCGTTCCAGCATTGGCGGCGGCGTATTTGCTACCGAACGTATCCGCGCAGGTCGCCGGGAAGATCGAGAAGATCTCGCCCCAGCACAGGAATACGGCGGCCGCGAAGAACATGAATGCGTACGGGTTATGGCCGAATTGCATCAGCCCTAGCAGGGCGACGCCCTCGCCCAGAAAAATCATGAACATCGTGTTTTCGCGGCCGATACGATCCGACAGAAAACCGCACAACGGACGCGTGAAGCCGTTGCATAGATTGTCGATCGACAGCGTCATCGTCAACAGCGGCAACGTGATGCCCATTAGGCTGACAGGCAGCTTCGCAAAGCCGTATTCCTTCGCGATGGGACCAAGCTGCGCGGTCGCGATGATGCCGCCGGCGGCGACGAACACGAACATCAGATATAGCACCCAGAAGAGCGGCGATCGGATCATCTGACCGGGCGTGTAGTCGACCTTGGTGGCGACCACGCGCATGGCCGCGACCGCGGTTGCGGGCGGCTTTGGCCGTATCAACATGGTGGCGAGCAGCAGAATGCAGACGCCCTGGAAAATGCCGAAGAACATGAACGCGTGCTCGTAGCCCGAACGCTGGATCATGTTGGCAATCGGTATCACCGTGACGGCCGCGCCGGCGCCGAAACCCGCCGCAGTCAAACCGGCGGCGAGACCGCGTTTGTCCGGAAACCACTTGAGCGCCATGCCGACGCAGGTGCCATACACACAGCCCGCGCCGATACCGGCAATGACTGCTGCGACGTATAGATGGGAGAGACTGGTCGCATGCGCGTTGATGACCCAGCCGAGCGCCGCGCACAGCGAGCCGCCGATCACAACCGGGCGCGGCCCGAATTTGTCGACGAGCCAGCCTTCAACGGGAACGAGCCACGTTTCGGTGACGATGAAAATTGTGAACGCGGTCTGAATCGCCGCTTGGCCCCAATGGTGCGCGTTGTCCATAGGTACGACGAACAGCGTCCAAGCATATTGCAGGTTCGCGACCAGCCCCATGCACACGATACCGATTGCCAGTTGCACCCAGCGATTATGCGTGAATGGCGCAGTGCCTCGCTGGACTACGTTGGGATATCCCATGTCTCCGTCTCTCCTGTAGATTCCGTCGTGCTCGAGCGGCGCGTTGGACTGACTGATCGAATCGCCTCATTGCTGTTTGATCTGCTGCACTGAGGCGCCAATTGGTCGGCCAGAGGAATTGCATTGATGAAAACCTTGCCCTCGTTAACCGCGCGACTGGAATAAAAGAAGGTTGCGCGGGCAACGGGTCTGAAGGCATGCTGCGCGAGAAGAGCGATCAGCGAAAGTTAAAACATTTTATAGTTTGCATGAGGCTTCCCTAATAGATGGGGTTTGCCCTTACTGAGTGACGTCCATGAGAAACGCGACTCTGCGCCAACTGAAGATCTTCGAGACGGTCGCCCGGCACCTGAGTTTTTCTCGTGCGGCCGACGAGCTGTGCCTGACGCAGCCTGCCGTCTCCACCCAGGTGAAGCGGCTCGAAGAGCATGCCGGTCTGGCGCTGTTCGAGCAACTCGGCAAAAAAATCTATCTGACGCCGGCCGGCTCGGAAATGCATCATTACGCGCGCTCGATCATCGAGCAGTTCATAGAAATGGATGGAGCGATGGGCCGGTTGCAAGGCATCGCGGGCGGCCAGCTCAATCTTGCGGTAATCAGCGCCGGCGATTATTTTTTCCCGCGCCTGTTAGGCGAGTTCACGCGTCGCAATGAAGGCGTGCGACTCAACCTCGCAGTGCACAATCGCGAGGCACTACTGCAACAACTGACGCACAACCTGACCGATCTGGCGATCATGGTGCGTCCGCCGCGCGATCTCGACACGCGCAACGAATCGTTCGCGCCGCATCCTTACGTGATCGTTGCGCCGCCTAGGCATCCGCTGGTCGGCAAAAAACGCATTGCGCTTTCGACACTTTGCAAAGAGCCGTTCATTGTTCGCGAGAAGGGCTCGGACACATGGCATTCGATGGAAGAGGGCTTTGCCGGCGGCATGGGCCGGCTCAATATCGCCATGGAAATTCGAAGCACCGAGACGATCAAGCAGGCCGTGATCGCCGGCATGGGTATCGCGTTTCTGTCCGCGCATACGATCAGCCTTGAACTTCAGGTCGGCAATCTCGCAGTGCTGGACGTGGCGGGCTTTCCTGTGATGCTCGACTGGTACGTGGTGCATCGCAAGAGCAAGCGCCTGCCTCCGGTTGCCGCGGCGTTCAAGGATTTCTTGATCAGCGAAGGCGCGGCGCGTATCGCCCAGATCACTCACATCGACGCAGACTTGCTGAATGGACAACCCGAGGACCTGTCGAGGGCGACCGTTTAGGTATGCGTATCTTCCTGTTGTCCGGTTCGTCAAACGTGTTACTATAAACAGTATGCTATGGTTACTCACAATAACTTTAACTGTTGTTTATGTATCGCCGCTTTTATTCTTTGGTTCATGCCCCCTGCTTGAAGGAGACGATCATGAGCCCCTCTCAATTCGATGCTCACGACAGCGCGCTTGATGCCGAAATCCAAGCGCAACTGTGCGCGTATAACTCGGCGTTCGATGAACTCGGTCTGCGCTTCCGCTGGGATGCGCGCACGCTCACGTCGCTGGCCGCAATCGACGGTGAGCAGGCGCGGATTACCGCCTACATTGAAGCACATCATGCGCATTTGCTAACCTCGTACACTGCGGAGTTTCTGAGCCGGGCCATTCTTGAGAAAAAGAACGCGCGCTATCCGGCGTGCCTGTCGACGCGCGTGGAAACCGCAGCGCATGCGGGCCACGCGGCGGGGCAGCCACAAGCGACCCATCGCCGCGAGCACCTGTCATACGGCGTGGAATTGCCGGCGCTGGCTGGCGTTTAGCGTCAGCGCGCGCTGACGCACGTTGGGTCACCCGCAAGAAACCGGGCTCTGTCGCGCTAAGGTGATCAGGTAAACTTCGGCGACCGAAATTGAGACGACCATGATGGCCATGACGGGCAAGACGCCGCGTACGACGTCGCCACCGGGAATCGCGAAGGTGGGAAGGCGTCAACGCAACGCTAGCCGCGTCGCTCGCAATGGTCCGGATGATAGGCGAGTACTTCGAGCGCACCGGCATCGAAATTGGCTTCAAACCGGCGGGCGGCGTGTCGACCGCGAAGTCGGTGCTCGAATACCAGATATCGAGCGCGCGGCCGATCGTCTCGCTCCACACACTCGTGCCGCAACCGTTCTCGCCGAGCAGATGGTAGATCTGCCCGCGCTCGCAGCTTCGTCATAACGGTCGTCACGCCCCGCAATTAAGCGGGCACGGCACTGTCACGTTGCTGGGATGTTGCCGGGAATGCAGCGACAATTGTGGGTATGAAACGAACTGCTCTCCAACACAGCGCACCTGCCAACGACGCTATCTCCTATGGCGGCTACCGATTTCCACCCGACGTGATCAGTTATGCGGTGTGGCTGTACTACCGTTTTCCGTTGAGCCTGCGTATGGTTGAGGAGTTGCTAGCAGCTCGCGGCATTGAACTTACCTACGAAACGGTGCGGCGCTGGTCGGCGAAGTTCGGCCTGGGTATCGCCTGGCGCATCCGCTCTACTGCGCTGGCCCGAGGCGATAAGTGGCACCTCGATGAGGTGGTCGTGACGATCAACGGCAAGAAGCACTGGCTGTGGCGCGCGGTAGACCAGTAGGGTGCGGTGCTCGACGTACTGGTGCAGAGCCGCCGCGACAGGCACGCGGCCAGGCGGCTCATGCGCAAGCTGCTCAAGAAGCATAGTCGCGCTCCCCGTGTGTTGATCTCCGACAAGCTCAAGAGTTACGCCGCGGCAAACAGGGACCTTGGGCTGAACGTGGAACACCGGCAGCACAAAGGACTGAACAACCGGGCGGAGAACTCGCACCAGCCAACGCGGGTGCGCGAGAAGGTGATGCGCCGCTTCAAATCAGCGCGCCACCTGCAGCGATTCACGTCGGTCAACGACCAGGTGGCAAACCTGTTCATGCACTGCCGCTACAACGCGGACGCACAAAA
The DNA here is from genome assembly GCF_046027075.1 of Paraburkholderia sp. RL18-085-BIA-A. Taxonomy (NCBI): domain Bacteria; kingdom Pseudomonadati; phylum Pseudomonadota; class Betaproteobacteria; order Burkholderiales; family Burkholderiaceae; genus Paraburkholderia; species Paraburkholderia sp. RL18-085-BIA-A. The sequence continues at coordinate 5,701 of NZ_JARESU010000143.1, forward strand.
CAAGCGGCAGGCGCGCACGGAGGCTTTTGAAGCGTGGGAAACCGTGACCGGCAATTCAATGCTGGATCGCCTTGCCGCATAAATCAGGAATACTGATGTTCCGCGTCTTCACTCGTTCGACCATCAACAATGTGACAGTACCCCCAAACCACTGGCAACAACTGGCCTTCGACGAGTGCCGTCGCACGATTGAAGACAGGCTCGCGCAATGTTACCGCCTCGAGGCAGCGCTGCGTAGCGGGAGTCGTCCATCACATCAGAACCACTGAGCCTGCCTTGACGCGACTGGTGTCAAGCTGGATGGTGTTGTCTTTTAGAAGCGTGGCTTTTATCGTCTCCTGTGCGTAACCAGGGCTCCAAACGAGACCGAGCGCGGCCATACTGACAATGATCGCAATGCGTGGACCGGGGGATGCGTCGGCACTAGCCCAACTTTCCCTATGCGCGTCTCTCGCTACTACCCGCCCGTCGTCGCCGTGCCGGCCGCTCCGGTGAACCAGGTCGAACAAGGGCAGCCGTCAGCCGGGCCAGGCCAGCCATGCGGCTCCTGGTATTACTGCGATGCGTCCAGCGCCTTCGCCCGTGTTACGTTCGGCGCGCAGCGGTAGCAATATCTCCTTTGGGTCTCGCCCGTGCATGCTTGCAACGGCAGTTCAGCCGGCGTATCGAAGTTTCGTGGACGCTCATTAAGCTGTCTTGCTACGGCGGTGAGCTTGGCTTGCCAATAGACAGAGAGATCGGTTCCCTTCGGGAAGTACTGTCTCAACAGGCCATTGGTGTTTTCATTCGAGCCGCGTCGCCAGGGGTGTTGAGGATCGCAGAAGTAGACCTGGATGGCCGTAGCGACAGTGAAGCGCTTGTGTTCCGCCATCTCGGATCCCCGATCCCAAGTCAGCGATTTGTAGGGTTCCTGCGGCAATTTGCACGTATGCTTGATGAGCGCGTTGACGACCGTCTCGCTGTCCATGCTGGCGATTTTCACCAGCAGGTGATAGCGCGTCTGGCGCTTGACAAGGGGCACGATCTGGCTGCTGGCGCTTCCACACAGCAGGTCACCTTCCCAGTGCCCCGGTATCGCGCGGTCCTCCGCCGAAGGGGGCCGTTCACTTACTGGCAAACCGTGTCACAAATCCTGCCGTGTCGCCTGTTTTCTGTGTGTGATGACGCGAACGACGCATGGCCCGGGACCTCCGCAGGTGTGCAAGGAGCTCTTTCTTCAGTGCACCGCGGGCCTGTATGTAGAGGCTTCGATAGACGGTCTCGTGTGACACCTGACAGTTGATAAAAGGCGACGTCGTAAAAGTTTCCCTGCTGCGCCCGGTAGCTGCGCGGACGCTGGTGCGATTGTAATGAGCGGCAAGCGAACGTCCACGTTCGCCTCTTCCTGGCCGCAACGAGGTCACCGCCAGGAAGCCAACCGCTCAGACAAGAACAGCACGGCGCAACTGAAGAATCTCTGCTAATGCCCTTGCCGAGCGGATGCTCGTGAGTCGCTTACTGGAGTGATGGTACCGAACAGCCCATTGACCTCCTCGTTAGGACCTGCCGAAAAGTACAGCGTGTCCGGGCTCGAGTTGCGGCCGCCACCGAGTGTCAGAGTCCACAGGCCGTCGATAGCCAGTGGATTGCCGTACGCATCCTCAAGTTGGTCGACCAACCTGCCATCATTGTCGAAGACATTGATTCGGCCATCGCCGAAGTTGCCAATCAGGATCTTGCCACTGAAGCGGCCGAATGCAAACGATGCGCGCGCGATTCCCCAAGGTGAGTTCAATGACCCTCGGCTGGCGAAGCGGCGCAGCAGGTGACCATCTGTATCGAATACATCGATGAATCCGTGACCGTTGCCTGCAACATCGTCGTGCTTCTGATCGTTCTGCTTCGCATACGTGACGAACAGGTCGCCGTCGATGTTCGCGATACCAAATGGCGCGTAGCCGGCTGGGATTTGCGGGTCGGTGAAGCCGCCGTCCGTCGTCGCAGGCGTGAACAAGCCGTTTGCACCGCTCGGCCCGAACACGTCGATCTGACCCGAGCGGAAGTTCGTCGCAAACAGGAATCCTCCTTTCGCATTCACACCGAAGACGAGACCCTTGTAGACGGCGCCGCTGGCGGCGGATGGAGTGGACGAGTTATCGACCGCGATTACGGCGTGGTCCGGCGGATTCAACCCACCGGCCCAAGCGGAAATCGTGCCGTCCTCCGTCGCAAAGATGAATACTGCCGGGATCGTGGTACCCGGCACGAGAAACGCTGCCGAGGGATTCCACACTATTCCGGTCGGCGCAGCGGGCGCCGTTTTCGGTGCATGGGAGGGATAGACGGGATGACAGGCGCTAGCCGGTATGACGTTGCCTGGCAGCGGGATGGAGACCTGCAGCGCCACCTTGGCCCCCTCGCCGTCATACAGCGTGGAACAGCCTGTGGCATTGTCGTTGATCCAGAATGGACTTGCAGCCGGACTAAAGGCAATACCCCAGGCGTTCTGCAATACCCTGTCGGCATTCGGGGCAGCGCCTGCCAGGTTGGACACGAGTGGTGTGACGACGTAAGCATCATCGCCAGCGGCATGTCCGATTGTGAAACCGGCGGCGAGGGCGATTACGGCCACCGCCTTGCACCAAGAGACCTGAGACATGACTACCCTCCTCAGTCTGACTGATGAGAAATTGCTCCGGGTGTTAGTGGCATAGGAGTGGATACGACCGCAGTACTTCAAAAACTCCAACTGCCACCCGATCGAATGGCGCGATAGGGTCGACCGTGCGGCCCTTCGATTCGATTCATAGATCAGAATGTGGCTTTAAGCAAGCTACGTTGAGTCAGTCACGATAGATCCACGGCAATGTCATGGGACGGAGTCGCCTGCTACGACCGGAAGCAGGCGGGTCGTAGACAACCTCGAGCATGAGCATCGCGACGACGACAAAATGGAGCGTCCAGGCTTTTAATTCAGTGGCTTGTTCAGCGTTGCCCTTAACAACTTGTCCGCCCTTTCGACAGAGGAACCCAGATTTTCTCCTTCTCCTTCAGCTTCGGCCGGCTTGAGCATGCGCCTTCCAATAAGCCTCAAATCGCCACGCGCTTTTGCAGATCTCGTCCGACTGGCGATACTCGCGACCACCCTGGATGGCTCCTCCTTCAATTCTGAAGGTCCTATAACGATCATTCCGTCGTTAGTTGTAAGTCTTTCTCGCGTGACTTGCCGGAGGACGTGAAGTTACGCACCCCGTCGAGGGTTCGTGGCCTTCAGCATTTTTCCGAGTTCCTACGCGATGTTGCTGAACGGTACCCCGGTAGTGCCGGCTATCGCTCGGGATTCGTGACGCCTGGTTCGTCACAAGTTGCGGACCGCAGGGGCATCCGTGCATCGGGCGAAGACGGGGGACGTCCGTGTCTGGCGGTGTCACGGTATCTGTGCGCCGGTCGCGTCCGTCACCGGAATATTCTGGTGAATTCCGTCGTTTAAGCAAACAGGTGCGCGCGTAGGGAGTGTCTATCACTCGCAACATGAGCATCGTGTAGCGCCATCGTTTTGCGGGGCGACGACGGGTCATGCCGTGCGCGACGCGTCGGTTTGTCGTCCCGCTTGCTGCAGCGGATGAGGTACTTGCGTGCCTGAAAATACTCACCCGCGAAACTGGCACGGGGAGAGGAGGGCATGAGAAAGGCCTCTACAATCCGTCAACTGCTGCGACGCAACTGGGTCATTGCAATCGCGGCGGTTTGCCTCCTCTACGCCCCTTCTGCTCCGGCGCTCCCGATATTCGTCCGTCAAACGGGACAGAGCTGTATCGCCTGCCATGCGGGTGGACAGTTTCCTGAACTGACTCCCTACGGCCGAATGTTCAAGCTGAACGGTTATACGTTCGGTGAACGTACCGTACCGTCCCGGTCGCTGTCATGGCAACGCTTGACCTGACGAGAACACGGCTGAACCACGACGCCAGCGGCAACATCGTCTCCCCCAAGGACGGGCGCCGATATTCGATGCCGCCAGCATCTTCCTCGCCGGCAAGATCACCGACAGAATCGGTGCGTTCACGCAATTCACGTACTCGAACTACGATCACCAGGGCGCCGACGGCAAGTGGATCGGTCACTGGGCGTCGGACAACATGGACTTCCGCTACGTGGACAGGATCATAGGGGACGCAAACGACCTGATACTCGGCACCACGCTGCACAACAATCCGACCATGCAGAATGTCTGGAACAGCACGCCCGCATGGAGTTACCCGTACGTCTCCTCGTCGACGAGCACAGTGGGCGCGCCGCAATTCCTGCCGATCATCGAGGGCTCGCTGGCACAGCAGGTTGTCGGCGCGGGAGGCTATGTATTCTGGAACCGGACGATCTATGCTGAGCTGTCGTTCTACAGTACGGCCGACGGCATCTGGTCCTTCATGAGCAAGGGCAACAAGGCTGGAGACCCAAACCACCCGCAGATATATTTACGCGGCCAGAATCCTTACTGGCGGCTGGCCCTGACTCACGACTGGGGGCCACACAGCGTGATGCTGGGGACGTTCGGGCTCAACGTAATGTCTAGCAGCGCCTATCAATCCGGTGCTAGATCCCGCAAACCCCCATCCTCCTCCACGATATCCCCGGAACGCTCCGGCAGCAGAAAAGCAATGAGCGAAGCAAGAAAAGCCGCAGCGGCCAGCACGACAAGTGCCACCGAGAAATTTCCCGTAAAGTCTCTGATCACGCCAACAAGCCACGGCCCGAGCAAGCCACCCACTTGGCCAATGGTGTTGATGAGAGCAATACCAATGGCGACCGCCGCGCCCGTCAGGAACTCACCCGTGAGCGTCCAGAAGATCGCCAGACATCCCCAAATGCCGGCCGCGGCCACACACAGCAGAATCAGACCGAACACAGGCTGAGTAACGAACGCGCACCCCAGCAGCGCCGCGCCGCCAATCGCCATGCAAATAGCGATATGCTGCTTGCGTTCACCGACCTTGTCTGAATGGCGCGCGACCAAGAACATTGAAAGCGCGGCGCAACAGAACGGCAGCGCGCTGACGAAGCCGACCTGCACGTCGGTCATCGTGCCCATGTGCTTGACGATCTGCGGTAACCACAGCAACACGCCATAGAACGCCGTGAGAAAGCAGACGAACAACGCCGAGAGACTCCAGACGCGCGACATCATCACGATCTTGCTGAACGGCAGGTCGGCAGTCCTGGTGAGGTTCGCCGTCTCGCGCGCGAGTTCATCGACGAGCCATTTCCGTTGATCGTCGGGCAGCCAGGTGGCGCGCTCAGGACGATCGGTGAGCCATACCAGCGTGAACAGGCCGAGCACGACAGCCGGAACCGCCTCAAGGAGCAGCATCCAGCGCCAGCCGGCAATGCCGTGGACGCCCTCCAGCGAGTGCATCAGCAGCCCCGAGACCGGCGATCCGATCGCGGAGGCAATGGCCGTCGCCATGATGACCCCTGCGTTCGCGCGGGAGCGGTAGCGCGCGGGAAACCAGTAGGCCAGGTAAGCGACCACGCCCGGGATGAAGCCCGCTTCCGCCACGCCCAGCAGAAACCGCAGCACGTAGAACGCGGTTTGCGAATGGACGAACGCAAGTCCGGCCGACACCAGCCCCCAGGTCACCATGATCCGGCAGATCCAGATCCGCGCGCCGAACTTGTACAGCATGATGTTGCTCGGCACTTCGAACAACGCATAGCCGACGAAGAAGATCCCGGCGCCGAGCCCGAACACCGACGCGCTGAATCCGAGGTCCTGATTCATGCGCAGGGCGGCGAAGCCGATGTTGACGCGGTCCAGATAGTTGATGATGAGCAATACAAACAATAACGGCACCAACCGTCGATAGACTCGGCTGATGGTGAGCGCTTCGAGAGTTTTTTCCATGCTTGTCTCCTGCCGGATCAGCCGGATGGATAGCTGCGTTCCAGCTCTTCTTGTTGACCAAACGATGCCGCGCGCCCACCGGCATTGCGCGGCGTGGTCGCTCAGGGCTTGCTCAGGGCCAGGGGATTGAGCACATTGATCGGAGCACCCGCTTGCCACGCCAGCAACTGCCCGATCGCGATGCCGAAGTAGTGCTCGTAGGTGTCCTTCTCGACATAGCCGATATGCGGTGTGGCCAGCACGTTGTCCAGGCCGAGCAACGGATGGTCGGCGCCGTAGATCGGCTCGTGCTCGTAGACGTCGACAGCGGCGAAGCCCGGATGTCCCGACTTGAGGGCCGCTGCCAGCGCGCCGGCTGCAATGACTTCGCTGCGGCTCGTGTTGACGAACAGCGCGGTGGACTTCATCGACTGCAGGTCCGCCAGCGTGATCGACTCGCGGGTGGCGGGCAAGAGGCGCAGATGGCAGCAGATCACGTCCGCTTCGCTGAAGAACTTTTGGCGGTCGGTCTGCGTGGGCACGCCGTCCCTGGCAGCGGCTTCCAGCGAGCTCGGATGGTCTCCCAGCGCGACGACGTTCATGCCGAACGCGCGTCCATAGCCCGCGACCACGCTGCCGATCTTCCCGTAACCGGCGATCCCGAGCGTGCGGCCTTTCAGTCCGACGCCGAGATGACCTTGCCACAACCCGGCTTTGAGACGCGCCGCTTCCAAGTGAACCTTGCGCATGGAAGCCATGACGAGCGCCCAGGTCAGTTCCGCCGCGGCCGTTGTGGCGGAACCCTCGGCGGACACAGCAATACCGCGCGCCGTGCAGGCTGCCAGGTCGACATGGTTCGCCGCGCGGCCGGTCTGGCTGATGAATTTGAGCTTTGGCAGACGGGCCAGCAGATCGGCGCCGACAGGAGTGCGCTCGCGCACCAGCAACATCGCGTCGGCGTCGGTGAAGCGTTCAGCCAGTGCGTCGAGCGAGGTCAGCGTGTCGTTGTGGATCTCGACGTCGAAATGCGCGGCCAGCGACGGGTAGCAATCCAGGCTGCGAACGCAGTCCTGGTAGTCGTCGGAAATGATCACTTTCATGCGTGTGTACCTGAATCTTAGATTTGCGACCACGGGGCTGAGAGCAGGAGTTGATTTTCCTGTTGCTGGATGTAGCGGCCTTCCGCCGTCATCTTCTTGTAAGCCGTCCAGTCCGGATCCGCTTCCATTGCCGCGCGGCGCGTGAAGCGGTCGCTTGCGTCCTGGTAGCCCCACAAATGCACCACCTGATTGAGCGTGCCGACCTCGGAGATGAAATAGCCGAGCGGATCGCCGACATGGCGACGCTGCACCGGCAGGCCGTAAGTTTCATATACGGCCAGATAGGCCTTCAGTTGCCCGGGCACGATCGTGTACTTGCGCAAATCCACCAACATCCTGCCTCCTTCATTTGAACGATTCGCCCAAGTCTAGAGATCCGAATGGAGGCATACAATCAAATACTTTCGCTTGATTCACGAGAAAAACCAATGAATAACGAGCGCGCTTCGACGCGGCTATCCATCAGACATATTCGGGCATTTGTCGAAGTGGAGCGGCACCGCAGCCTGACCCGTGCGGCCGAATCTCTATTCGTCACGCAGTCTGCGCTCAGCCTGACCATCCAGAACATCGAGAACGACCTTGGCGTGCAGTTGTTCAACCGCTCCACACGCCGGCTTGACCTCACGCCGGCAGGGCTGGAATTCCTGCCCTCCGCGCAGCGCCTGCTACTTGATTTCGATTCGTCCATCCGCGAAATGCGCGCGCTCGGCAAGCGAGAGCGCGGCAAGGTGGGCGTGGCCGCGGTGCCGTCCGTCATGGCCTTGCTGCTGCCCGAGGCGGTCGCCACGTATATCGATGCGTTCCCGGGCATCGACGTCTATTTGCGCGAGGACAACTCGGAGGCGGTACAGCAGCGCGTCATCGACGGCGACGTGGATTTCGGCATTTGCAGCCCTTGGGAACCGGACGCGGACCTCGTGTTCGAACCGCTCTTCGAAGACTCGTTCGGCGTGGTCTTCGCCCCGGATCATCCGCTTGCCGCGAGCGATGCCGAGCTGAGCTGGGACGAGATCGCACCATATCGGATCGTCGGCTTCAGCACCGATCTCGGCATGCAGCACCAGTTGACCCATACGACTCATCTCAGCCAGGAAATTCGGGAGCCGCGCTACCGGGTATCGAATACGGCGACGATCGAAACGCTGCTCACGCGTGGCGTGGGCGTGTCGGTGATGTCGGCGCTCGCGGCGCAGCGTGCGCCGCTCGACCGTTTGCGCCTGCGACTGCTGTCCGCGCCGGTGCTCACGCGGACGGTTGGCGTGGCGCGCCGACAGGGGAAGTCGTTGTCGCCGGCCGCGACGAGCCTGCTGCAGCACATCCGCATGAACATAGCGCAGCTCGGGCGCTTTCCCGGTGTGCGGGTGGCGTAGGATGCGGGCCCGGGGTTGGCCGCCGTGGACAAGCACGTGCACGGCTGACTTCGGACGGCGTTGCCGTGAAGTGGATAATATGCTGCCTTCGTTCGCGCCGTTCGCAGTCAACCATCAAGGAAGGACCCCCTTATCAATGTTGCCGCACCTCGACGCTTCATCGCTGGGCGAACTTGCAAAGCAGGCGGAAGCCCGAACGCTGCCGGACTGCTCGTGCACCAGGACGCCTCTGGACGGCTGGAGCACCTTGCCGCTTTCCCTCGACGAGAATCAGTTGCGCGAAGTCGCCACGCTGATGAGGGAGTCGTATGAGGAGCCTACTTTCAGCGAATATCTTCCTGACGGCGTCCACTACGCGGCACCTGGTGCGCCGATCGCTCCGCTCTACTTTCCCTACAACCGGTGCGGCGTCTGGGAATGTGTGAAATGCGGACGCGCCTATCTACGTTATACGGAGGGCGGCGGATACTTCGTGGATCGCAGGATCCGGGCTTTGAAGTCGGCGCTTGTCATGGATGTGGCGTTGTGACGGTAAGCTCGCTTTCGCAACGACCGCGCGAGACATCCGCCAGATCTCGAACTAATCAGCTGACGTAGTTCGAGGAAAATCTGTCAATCCGGAAGCACTATCAGGCGGGCGTCCGCGCTTTCAATTGACCGTCTTATTGCCGTAACGTCGACACTATTAATGCGGCCTATGTTCTTCTGGGGTGGGAAATCACCAAGGCGATGAGCAACCGTTGTAACGTCGATCGCTTGATCCTGATGGGGGGTCTGGCGCCATCCGTCGCAGCCATGAATCGAAGAAACGGGTGCGATCGGCTACTGCATTCGGTCAGTGGAATCGAAATCGGCCCCTCAGGCAGTCGAGGGTATTGTTCGCTCACTTGACACCGCGCCCGCTAATGGGTGTCAACGACCGAGGCGGCTGAGTCGAACGTCTCAAACTGGCCGACGCCTGTCGACGATCGCAGATACATGACCCATAACGGGTCGACTGCGGTCGAACTTCAATAGGCCCCGCGGGGATTCGACGAGCGTCCTGTGGTCATCAGTTCCGAGTTGAAGTCGACGCGTCGGGAAGTCATGGTCGGGCGCGACCTGCACGCCCGCACCATCGTCAAGCCCTGTCTGCCGCGCTCACCGCTCTGTGCGTACCTCGCGGACGATATTCGTCGTAACGGCTATACTGGCTCTCCGTAGGCGCCAAGTCGCGCTACGGCGACTTCAAGACAGTGGCGTGCGACTCAACTATGTTCGTTTCAGCAGCCGATGCGTCGCGCCGCCACCGCACGTTTGAAACGTGTGCTATCAAGCCGGCGCGTGTGTCTGCCTGGCACGAGAATCATTGCATTGTCGCCGGCTAATCAATTCGCTGAGGCGAAACCGAATCAGGCAGGACTGCCTTTTCGACGGACTAATGGTCCGCGGGTCAGAAAAAGGAACATGGGCGATGGCCAATCAGGTAATTTTCAGCGGCGCTCCGTCGCAGGCCTGCAACCTTCCAGCGCTCCTGAAGGGGAGCGCTGTCATGGTAATGATTGGCGCCATACATGTCTACGCGTCGAACTCTTTCCCGCTTCAGCGGCATGTGCTGCTCGCACAAGCGGGTGCGGTCTTGATCGGTGTCGGTTTGCCGTTCGTCAAGACCGCGTTCACCCGAGTCGTCATCGATACCGCGCGGATTACCTGGACGCAAGGCATTCTGCATCGCCGTGTATCAATTCTCGAGATTTCCCGGATTCAGTGCATCACGTCGATCCACCCATGGTGGCAGCGCCTATTCGGCGCCGGCTCGATCATTTTAACGACCAACGATGCAACTCGTCCCGTGAGGCGTTTGCCGGGCATCAGGGGCGCTGACCAAGTCCGCAGGAGGCTTGCCGAGGCCGTTGTTACGTATCAGGAACGGCTTATTCCCGCAAACACGTATGATCCGAACGTCCCTGATTACTCTCAGGCGCAGAGTGTTTGAACGGGCGGCATCGGTTCGCAAATGACAGGTCTTGCTAACCATCCCATACTGGCCGCCCTCTGACCGTCATCGATCGGCTAGGCGCGACCTGTTACTACCCTTCAGTCGGCTTCTCCGAGTGTCCGGATCGCGGTGAACAACGGCTACTCGCACGCCCGAACCCGCACTACCAGGACATAGCCTCAGCTATTGGGATCTGGTGCAAATACGGGGCGAGTCTGCGACTCCTCCCATAAATATGGATACCTTATTGATTAAAAAGGACGGCACCCCAGACAGAGGAAGCAGTGAAGTCCTCAAGCGCGAGAGCGGATAGGTCACACGACGACATCGATCGGTTCAAGGCGTACAACGACTACTATGGCCATCAGGCGGGCGATGAGGTGCTGAGAGCCATTGCTCAATGCGTGGCCTTGTGCATTGGCCGACCGGCCGACCACGTGGCCCGGTATGGTGGCGAAGAGTTCGTGGTGACCCTTCCGGATACCGACGCGACTGGTGCCACGAACATTGCCGAAACCATTCGGCATGCCATATTTGATCTCAATATTGAACACGTTCAGGCCCAGTATGGCTGTGTGACCGCGAGCATCGGCGTGGTCACGTCCCAGGGACGGGCGGTCCACGATGGCGCGGTTCAAGAAAATGGCTGACTCGGCCCTAGACGAAGCTAAGTCAACCGGCTGCAACCGGGTTTGCGAGGCATAGCGAGCGTACATTGGAGCCGTGTCGGAGAGCACAGCGGCGCATGGTCGCCGCTGAAGGGTGCGTCTTCAGACTCGGCTTCAGCGCGGCCCGACGCGCCAGCCGGTGTCATCCGTCATTCAGCGGGAGGTCGAGTGCCGCGTCAGTTCCAGGCGTGGCAGGGCTTGGCGAACGATCATACGCATTTCCGCACGAATCCTGACGCCTACCAACATTTTCGCGGCGCGCTGATCGCCGTCAAGCGCGTTTCGTCGGCGTTTCTCCGATGACCCTTCGGTCTCGACGGCGGATTGACCCGAACGCACGCAGGAGACAGCATGTGGTATGCGTGGCTTGAGGAGCAGCGTGACCTGATGCAGTCGCTCAGCAACTGGGCGATGCGCGGATGCGATGCATGGACGTCGCCGGCGATGCCTTGCGCGCCCGTGGCCGCTGCCGGCTATGACTGGCTGTACCGGCTGGTTCGACCGCCCCCCGCGCCACCCCCGTTCGGCATTCCGGCGGTGACGGTCGGCGACCGGTCGGTACCCGTTGTCGAACGGGTGGTCGACAGCACGCCGTTTTGCTCGCTGCGGCAATTCACGCGTGAGCACGCGCCCTTTGCACCCCGGCGCGGTCAAAGCCGCACGGCGCCACCGGACATCTTCCTCTGCGCGCCGCTCGCGGGACACCACGCGGTCATGCTGCGCGAAACGGTCGAAACGCTGCTGCAGGACGGCGATGTGTACGTCACCGACTGGGCTAACGCCCGTGACGTGCCGCTTGCCGCAGGCACCTTCGGACTCGACGACTATGTGCTCGTGATCGAGCGCTTTCTGCGAAAACTGGGCGGTGCGCACACGCACGTTATCGCCGTCTGTCAGGCCACCGCGCCGACCCTTGCGGCTGCGGCATTGCTGGCGAGGGCTGGCGAAGTCCCGCCGCTCAGCCTGGCGCTGATGGGCGGGCCGATCGACACGCGCGTCAACCCGACCGCCGTCGACCGGTTGGCCCAAAGCCACAGCCTCGACTGGTTTCGCGACACGGTGATCGATACCGTTCCGGCCCGCTATGCCGGTTCAGGCCGCCGGGTCTGTCCGAGCTTCATCCAGCACGCGGCGATCGTCGCCGCGCATCCGCACCGTCAGTTGGCACTCGAATCGCGCTACTGGTCGAGCCGCCTCTCAGTCGATGCGACGGCCATCGCGAACAGCCTGCGTTCACTGAACGAATACGCCGCGATCCTCGACATGACCGAAGACTATCTGCTCGACACGATCCGCGTGATCTTTCAGGAACAGCACCTCGCCCGTGGGGAATGGCGCGTCGGCGGACGCCGTGTGCAGCCGCAGGATCTGGCATCCACAGCGCTTTGCACAGTCGAGGGCGACCGCGACGACATTACCGGCGCGGGCCAGACGCATGCTGCTCACACGCTGTGCAGTGAGATCCCGGTACAGACGCGCTGCCGTTGGACGATATCGGATTGCGACCACTACGACCTGTTCACCGGCCCGAGGTGGCACGATGTGATTCACCCCGCCATGGTCCGGTTCTGGGCGTCGGTGCGCTGACCGGGGTGCCCTTACAGGTTAGATAAGCCCGAATCTCTGCACTCGTGGCAAGCGAACCGCAAGGAACGCCAATGGAGATCCGGGTAGCGGTAATCGTACTTTTCATGCGAAATCTGGCGGTCACCGCTTGAGAAGCCTCCTCCGGTAAGGCTCTCCGACTATGCGATTTGGGCAGTTCGCTGCGGCGGGGAGGTTTCCGTGAAATCAGTAGCTTGCAAAGCTAAACGCCTATTTCGCATGAAAAGTACGATCACCCGAATCGTGGGCGCAGCAAGATCCCGATCGCTGGGACAACGGGCGCGGTACGATTGCTATCAACCGTGCCACAAGGCGGGCAACTGCAATGGATATCAATCTCTCCGCTGACATCAGCCTGTCGCAGGACGGCAACCCTGTTCATTTTGTCGCCGTGCTACCCACGCGTTCGGTTCAATGCGCATATCCCGCGAGGCGATAGTCTGTGCGCTGGGCTGCGCTCGCCGAGGCGCGCTTCTTGTTTGCCAGCCAGTTAGCTGGCCCTGGTCGGCATGATGAAGTCGTTGCTTCCTCACGGAATTCCTTCGTATAGGCAGCTGTCGTGATGCGATTCATCTATGCCTCCGTTCCTCAATTTTACGGTACGTTGGCATCCACTTTTCCCCGCAGACGTCAGAAAAGTCGGTGTCGCCCCGCACAGGGTCTACGCCAATAAACCAAAAACAACGTCAGCAGGAAGCCTGCTCACAAACATACGTCAGAAAACAGCGCACCTCAATCCCACCGCTCGTCACGCACCTGAACGACGCCCGCCTCGATCCGCACCGGAAACACCACCACATCCTCATAAGCCGGCGGCGCCAACACCTTTCCCGTCCTGATGCAAAACCGCGCACCGTGTCGCGGACAGATAACCACGTCGCCTTCCACCACACCGCCCGTCAGGATACCGCCGTCGTGCGGGCAGATATCCTCGATTGCATAACAGGTGCCGTCGACGTTGAACACGGCAACCTGCGCGCCATCGACCTCGACGCTGCGGCTAGCACCGGGCGGAAAATCCTCGATCGCGGCGACATCGACCCAGTCGGACATATCAAAGCATCCCCAATTGCAGGCGTGCCGCGTCCGACATCAGCTCTCTTGACCACGGCGGATCCCACACCAGTTCGACGTGCACGTCGTTCACGCCGCTCACCGCGAACACCGCATCCTCCACCGTCGTCGGGAAGGTTTGCGCAACCGGGCAGCCAGGCGCGGTCAACGTCATGCGGATCTTGACGCGACCTTCGGCTTCGTCCACGTCGAGACCATAGACAAGCCCCAGGTCGTAGATATTGACCGGAATCTCCGGGTCGAACACGGTGCGCAGCGCG